>JADGCR010000023.1 GCA_015228895.1 Magnetococcales bacterium | reverse complement strand
GACTCGCCGTAGAAGACCCCGCCGATGGCCAGGCCATAGACCCCGCCCGCCAGCAGGGGTGTTCCATCTTCCCCCTCGCACCAGGCTTCGGCGGAGTGGGCCATCCCTAAGCGATGGAGGCGGATGAAGGCGCGTTCCATCTCCCGGGTGATCCAGGTGCCGCTCTCTTGACGCAACTGACCGCACAGGTGGATCACCTGGGGAAAGGCGCAATCGAACGTGATGCAATAGGGGTTCCGTCGCAGGGTTTTTTGCAGACTTTTCGAGATATGCAGCTCATGCGGCTCCAGCACCAGCCGGGGGTCCGGACTCCACCACAAAATCGGCTCCCCCTGGGAATACCAGGGAAAAATCCCCTCCGCATAGGCCACCAGCAACCGCCGCGCCGACAGATCCCCCCCCACCGCCAGGATGCCCTCCGGCTCGGCCAGGGAGGGGGGGGGGAAGATGGGATCGGAGGAGAGTCGGAAAATGGGCATGGGTTTCGTCAGACCGCCCGGCTCAATGCGCCTCGGACCAATTCCCGCCCGCGCCCATGTCCACCCGCAACGGCACCGAGAGGGTCATGGCGCCCTCCATGGCCTGCCTGACCATTTCCCTGACCTCAATCAGTTCATTGTCGGGCACTTCCAGAAGCAGTTCGTCGTGGACCTGCAGGATCATGCGGCTGCGCATGGCTTGCGCGGTCAGGGCGTGGTGCAGGCGGATCATGGCCATCTTGATCAAATCCGCCGCCGACCCCTGCAACGGAGCGTTGATGGCGGTGCGTTCGGCCAGTTCACGGAGAGTGCGGTTGGTGTGGTCGATGTCGGGGACAAAACAGCGTCGCCCCCCCAGGGTCTCCACGTAGCCATGCTCCCGGGCGAAACGAATGGTCCGGTCCATGTGGGCGCGCACCCCTTGATAACGACGGAAATAGAGCTCCATGTACGCCATGGCCTCCCCGACGGCGATCCCCAACCGCTTGGCCAAACCAAAGGGACTCATGCCATAGACCAATCCGAAATTGATGGTCTTGGCCAGACGGCGCATTTCCGGGTCCGGCATCGCCAGATCCATGCCGAACAGCTCGCAAGCGGTGGCCGCGTGGATGTCCAACCCCTGGGCGAACGCCTCCTTCAGTCGGGGCACGTCCCCCAGATGGGCCAGAAGGCGCAGCTCGATCTGACTGTAATCCGCCGACAGCAACACATGGCCTGGCGGCGCGATGAAGGCCGCGCGGATCAGCCGGCCCTCGGGACGGCGCACCGGGATGTTCTGCAAATTCGGCTCGGAGGAGGACAGGCGACCCGTCAAGGTGGCGGCCTGGTTGAAACGGGTGTGAACCCGCCCGCTCTCCGGATGGATCCATTCGGCCAGGGCGTCGGAATAGGTGGATTGCAGTTTGCTCAAGGTGCGGTATTCCAGAACCTTGGCCGGCAGTTCATACCCCTGCTCCGCCAGTCCGGTCAACACATCCACATCCGTGGAGTGGCCGGTCTTGGTCTTCCGTCCCCCCTTGATGCCCAGCTTCTCGAACAGGATCACCCCCAACTGCCGGGTGGAGTTGATGTTGAACGTCTCCCCCGCCAGGGCGTGGATCTCCAGGGTCAGCCCCTCCCGTCTCCGGGTCAGATCCAGGGACATCCGCTCCAGCGCCCCCCGGTCCATCAGTGCGCCCGCCAGCTCCATCTCCCCCAACACCGGGATCAGCGGGGCCTCCACCTCCTGGTAGAGGCGCCGGGTGGCGGGCATGGCGGCCAGGGCGGCGGACATCTTTTCCGCGGCCAGCCAGGCGATCTCCGCGTCCTCGCAGGCATACGGGGTGGCGGCGGACAGAGGCACCTGGTCGAAGGTGACCTGCTTTTTGCCGATGCCCGCCACCTCCTTGAAGGTGGTGGTGATGCGACCCAACTCCGCCAGGGCGATGGCGTCCAGATTGTGCCGGCGACCGCCTCCGTAAAGCAGATTGGAAAAAATCATGCTGTCCCGCGCCATGCCCGCCAGCCGGATGCCGTACTGGCGCAACATGGCGTATTCGAACTTGAGGTTTTGTCCGGTCTTGGCGATGGCGGGGTCTTCCAGGATCGGTTGCAGCTCCGCCAGCACCCGCTTCAGCTCCAGTTGTCCCTGGGGAACCGCCTCCGGGGCGTGACCCACCGGGAGATAATAGCCGATCCCCTCTTCCCAGGAAAACGACAACCCCACCAGTCGGGCGCGGGAGGGATCGGTCCCGGTGGTCTCGGTGTCCAGGGCGAAGGCGCGGCACCCCCGCAGGCGTTGCAGAAACGCCTGCCACTCGGCCTCGCTGGTGACGCTCCGGTAGTCCAGGGGGGGGTGACCGGCCTCCTCCCCGGCGGGTTCCTCCGCTTCCGGGGTCTGGTCGAGCTCCTTGGCCAGGGTGAAGAATTCCATCTCCATGAACAGCTCCCGCAACGCCTCCCGGTTCGGGGGACGGCGGCGCAACGCGGCCCAGTCCAACGCCAGCTCCACATCGCAATGGATGGTCACCAGCTGCAACGACAGCCGGGCCAGATGGGCGGACTCCGTCAGGTTCTTGCGCCGCATGGGCTGGGACACCCGATGGGTGTTGGTCAGCAGGGTCTCCAGGTCTCCGAACTCCCGGATCAACCGGGCGGCGGTCTTGATGCCGATGTTGGGCACACCGGGGATATTGTCCGAGGCGTCCCCCATCAGGGCCATGACCTGGGTCACCTGCGCCACCGGCACCCCCCAGTGACCCTCCACCTCCGCCGGGCCGATCCACACCTCCTTGCCAGGGTCCAGAATGGTGATGTTGGGGGAGACGATCTGCATCAGATCCTTGTCCCCGGAGACGATGACCACCTCCATGCCCGCCCGTTCGGCGGCCTTGGCCACGGTCCCGATGAGATCATCCGCCTCGTAGCCCTTCTGCTCGAAGGTGGCGATGTTCCAGCACGTCACCAGACGACGGATCACCGGCAACTGGGCCCGCAGATCGTCCGGCATGGCGTGGCGGTTGGCCTTGTAGTTGGAATCCAGTCGATGGCGCAACAGCTCCCCCCCCGGATCGTAGACCATGGCCACATAATCCGGTCCGTGCTCATGTATGACCTTGCGAATCATCTTGATGAAGCCGAAAATGGCATTGGTCGGGAAGCCGTCGCGACGCGCGAGGTTCCTGATGCCGTAATAGGCGCGGTAAATGTACCCGGAGCCATCTATCAGAAACATACGAGGAGTTGTCATGATGTCCAAAATACCCTCTCGAACGGGCGGAATCCAGTGTTTGCTCGCCGCCCTGCTCTTTTTGCTGGTCCCCCGGTCGGTGATGGCCAAGGGAAGCGTCCCGGACGCCAACCCGATTCCCGCCAAGGGCCCCCTGGTCTCGGAACTCAAGGAGGATCTGGACCCCGCCATTCCCGGCCCGGAAACCGTCATCCGCAAATACGAGGACGCCCAGGGCAATCAGGTACGGGAGTTCGCCATCAACGGCGCGGTCTTCGAAATCCAGGTGGTCCCGGCCAACGGGCCTCCCTACTATCTCATCGACAACGACGGGGATGGCCTGTTCGAAACCCGGCTCAACGGGTATGAACCCAAACTCGTGGTCCCCCAATGGGTGTTGTTCCGCTTCTGATCCCCCATTGACCACCACATCCCGTTGGCCCCTGGCCGGATTCTACGCCTGTTATTTCGCGGTGATCGGCGTGTGGATCCCCTTTTGGCCCCTCTACCTCGCCCATCTGGGCTACGGGGCGCAGACCATCGGCCTGCTGACCGCCCTGATGCAATGGATCAAGATCCCCGCCCCCCCCCTGTGGGGCAGGCTGGCGGATCGCGGGTCCCGTCACACCGTGATCGTGCTCACCTGCATTGCCGCGTTTTGCGCCTTCACCCTCTTTTTTCTGGGCACCGGGGTGGGGTGGGTGGTTGTGGCCACCACCCTGTACAGTCTCTTTCACGCCGGCCCCCTGGCCCTGACCGACTCCCTGGCCATGGAACTCTGCGTGCAGCGGGAGTGGGATTATGGCATCATCCGGCTCTGGGGTTCCTGGGGATTCATTCTCTTCTCCCTGGGTGTGGGTCCCCTGACCGACCAGTGGGGTATGGAAGGGGTTCCCTGGACCATTGCCCTGTTGTTGTTGCTCAGTTGCCTCTTCGCCCTGAAGTTGCCCCGCACGACCTCCCCTCCCTGGTCCGGCCCGGCCCCGGCCCTTTTCGACCGGGCGGACGTGCGCTGGTTTTACTTCGCCTCGCTGCTGATGCAGTTCTCCCACGGGGCCTATTATGGATTCATGTCGTTGCATCTGCAACAGCAGGGCTACTCCCGCACGGCCATCGGTCTGCTGTGGGCGCTGGGGGTGGCCGCCGAGGTGGGGTTGATGGTGTTTTCCAAACCCCTGCTGGCCCGCTTCGGGGTCTCCCGGGTGCTCACCTTTTCCTTGCTCATGGCCGCCATGCGCTGGTCGCTGTACGCCACCACGGTGGATCTGCATGTTCTGATCGCGGCCCAACTCCTGCACGCCTTCACCTTCGCGGCCTTTCACATCGCCGCGGTGCGCCGGGTGTACGAAATGGCCCCGGTCCATGGCCGGGGGACGGCCCAGGGGTGGTTGTCCGCCCTCTCCTACGGGGCGGGGGGCGGGATGGGCATGGCCTTGTCCGGACTGATCTTCGACCGGCTTGGATACGAGATCCTGTTCGCCATCATGGCCCTGGCGGCCCTGGCGGGTGTGGGGGCCTCCCACCGGTCCGGCATCCTTTTCCACCGATGGGAGCATGCCCATGTCTGACTGGCGACCCGATCCCAACCAAACGTTCGTCCCAATGAGCCGGCGCGACCTGATGGAGATGCTCCGGCTGGCGCGCACGGTGCGGCGTTTTTCCCGCAGCGCCTTCTATCAGGAGGCCATCCGTCCGGTGACGCCGGAGAGCGCCCGCGTCGATCCCGGTCACGAGGCGGTCATGATGGGATACGATTTCCATCTGACCCCCAACGGCCCCCGTTTGATCGAGGTCAACACCAACGCGGGGGGGGGGCTGATGGCCTATCGGGCCTGGCAACCCTGTTTTCCACCGGGGCCCTGTTTTCCCGACGCCATTTACGATCCCCGGGAGCGGGGACAGGCGCGACTGCTGCAAACCTTCGCCCGTGAGTTCGCCCTGTTCACCGGGGGGAGCGCCTCCCGCCCCGGCCTGCTGGTCATTCTGGACGAGGCTCCGGAAAAGCAGTTTCTCTACCCGGAGATGCGCGCCTTCGCCACCCTTTTGACCCAATGGGGCAGCGAGACCCTCATCGCGGCCCCGGAAGCGTTGGAGATGGGGCCCCGGGGGGTGTTTCACCAGGGGCGCCGGGTGGAGATGATCTACAATCGCCACTGTGATTTCTACCTGGAATCCCCCCAGTTGGCGGGTCTGGCCCTGGCGTGGAGCCACCGTCGGGTTTGTCTGACCCCCAACCCCCGTCAGTACGGATTGCTGGCGGACAAGAGACGCATGATCCTCTGGTCCGACCCGGTTTTTTTGCGACAGGCGGGTTTGCCGGACCGGGAGATCGATCTGCTGACCCGAATCGTGCCCACCACCCGTTTTCTCGCCTCGCTGGACCAGGAGCAGGTTTGGGCCAGCCGCAATCAATGGGTTTTCAAGCCTGGTGTCGGTTTCGGCAGCCGGGGAGTGTTGCTGGGCAACAAGATCAGCCGCGTCCGTTTCAACGATCTCGACCCGGCCATCACCCTGGCGCAGCGCTACATCCCCCCCTCCCAGACCGTCCTGGGGGCGCAAACCATGAAAACCGACATCCGCCTCTATTGCTATCGGGACCAGCCCCTGGGGGTGGCGGCACGGGTCTATCGGGGTCAGGTGACCAATTTCCAGATGCCGGGGAATGGCTTTTTGCCGGTCCGGTTGATCGAGTCATGACCGCAATCAATAAAACGGCATGCATCTTGCTTTAAAAATTTCATTAAAGTCGCTCATGCCGCCGACCGATACGAAAAAAGGGTGGGAGAATCTTTTAAAAAAATTTCTTGACAAGCCATGCTGCATTGCACCAAGCTGTATCCATCCACCACCAATCTAACGAGGCGCTACCCATGAACGGACCATTGATCATTTGAAGCAAAGCCAAAAAGATTGTTTAAAGTTAACAAGATAAACCGGTTGGCTCACTCACCCTGCATATTGACAAAATCCACTTTCTGCGCATAAAGAATTTCACGCAGATGGATCTTCTTCATTTCGATGGCGTTGGCAAAATAGACGACCGGCCCTTCGGCGTCATTGCCGTCATCCTCCCACATTTTGCGGGCATAGTCCTTGGCCTTATCCAGATGGGCCAGTTCCCCGAAGGGGGGTCCGGCACGAAACAGATTATAATAATACCATGCCGCCGTATCATTGAAATCTTTTGGCCTGTGCTCCACTGGCAGTTTCTCCAGTGCACGCATGTATTTTTGGGCGATCTCATGACATAATTGTCTGGTTTTCTGCTTTTCCGGTTTGCTGGTCGGTTGGATTTCGTTTTTCAGGCTGCTGAAGAGTTCCGAGTGATACCAGACCAGATTGTTCCACATCATATGCTCATGATCTTCCGTTGCGTTGATCAGTTCTTGATTCGTTGCATACACATCCCAGGCCTTGTCGATGCGACGCACGGCCAGTTGGTAATACTCCGGTCCAAGTGTCCAGTAGATATGCGCCAATTTGATATGAATGGAAAACTCATTATATTGATCGGATGAGATCTGGCTGTCGCAGTCCGCCCTCTTCCGGCAACTTGCAAGAATCTTTTCGCATATTTCAAATTTTTTCAAAGCCTCCTCGACCTTGCCCTTCATGTGGCAGATCTCTCCGAGACGAAAATACAACACATAACGCTCGTCAATAAATTCTCTCGTTTCCCTGGCTGTATCCGTATGCAATCTATGGTAGATGTCAAACGCGAAATCGTAATATTTCTTCTTCCGGTCATCCAGCCTGACACGACTCAACACCGCCCCGATGTAGCTTCGTGCCACACTATCATTTTCAAATTCCGGAAGCGGTCCACAGAACAGCAAAAACGCAATTTCCATCGAAAACCAATAGGACAACTTGACCTCATCCTGGGATTGGGAATTGGGAAACGTCTCATTGCGCAACTGTGATACCACGGTATCCAACAGGATCAATTCATCCCATGTCTCCCTCAACCAGCTTTTCATCTGCTCGGAAGTAAAGGTCCTGCTGTAGCCTTTCGCCTGCCGATGATAATTATTGATGGCTTTTTTTACTGATTGTGTTTTGGCAAACAGGACTGGAATGATGTCCCGCTCATACACCATCCATCCTCTTGGCCGATAGCGTTCCTGAAAATATTGTGATGTCAGGGAGCCTTTGTCAGTGATTTCTCTCAGGTAGCGAATCAAGTCATCGGCATTTTCCAGATGCCTGGAAAGAAAACGGAAACTCTCCTGCACATGCGGATCGACATCGCTTTTTTTGTAGGAAAGCGCATGCTCAATCTGGCCCCAGACCTCCTGCACAATGGTGCGCAATTGTATTTCAATCGGCAACCAACTGTCGCCAATCCAATAATACAGAATGTAGTGAATTGACTTGTATCCAGATCCTTTGCTTTCGTTACGGGAAATAAATTTTTTTTTCAGTGTGTCCGTGATTCGATCTTCATGAATCATGAAATAGTCATCCGCCGCCTTTTGCATCGAATTGGCAGAACCATCCTTCCAGTTGTAGGCGGTAAACTCACTCAACAGCATGACTTCGCTCTTGCCACTGAACTCCTTTAATAACATTTCATTGACTTTGCGCAAATTCTGTTCGAAAAGGCAAAGCATTCTGACACCAACATAATCTTCCAAAGTGCTCAACTCCTTGACATCGTCAAGCTGTTTGCGCTTTGACTTGAGGTACAGACTACCCAATTTCTTGACCCTGCTGGTCACTGTATAAACAGGATCCTCATGACCCGCCACCCGCAATGGCTGACGCAACCTATCAATATCCTTCAAAATCGCCTCTTCAAGCATTCCAAAAACAGCGATTTTGCTGTTATAGTATTGCTGGACATCATTATAATTGAGAGCCATGCACTCAACTCCTGACCAAATTTTGATTATAAAAATAATAAAAAATATATTATCATGCCAAGCCGTCCATGTCAAATATTTTCATCTTAATGAATGGTGATCAATCTGGTTCCATACAACGGGCTTGCGGGAGGGGTGTTCCGCCACCCTGTCAGCAGACCATTTTTTCCAAATCACTTTTCCGATCACAGATGCCGGGTTTACCCGCGAACGCCAAACGATTATGATGGGAACGACCCAATTCCAGAAAAAATCGCCAGCACGCCACGAGGTGAACCGATGAACGCCCAAGAGACGTCCGGAAGCAACGGGGAATTTCGCATCCTGGACCCCATCCAGGTCTTCGAAAGATTTTCCACCGAAGAGATCGCACGGCGCGAACAGACCGATCCGGCCTTCGAAGCGACCTTGCACCTGGAAGCCAAACAACTGATTCTCACCCGCCTGCGCGCCCAATCCGTCCACGGGGAGAACCTGGCATGATCATTCTGCGCCTGCGCTCGGAAAACATACTGCGCTTCAAACGACTGGACTTGAACGGCCTCCCGGAGCGGGGTCGCATCCTCATCGCCGGCTCCAACGAATCCGGCAAATCCGCCATTCTGGAAACCCTCTCCCTGGCCATTTTCGGCCGCACCTCCAACCTGACCTGCGACACGGTCCACAAGGCCGTCCGCTGGGGCGCGGACAACGCCTCGGTCACCCTGGATTTCATCGGCAATGACGACGCCCGCTACTCCCTGTTCCGCTACTTCGACGGGGATGGCATCCAGAGAGCGCGCCTGAATCGTCTCGACCAGGAGACCCCCCTGGCCCAGGGTGTGGAGGCGGTCAATCAGGCGGCCGGGGAGGCGGTCGGCTTCGATTTTCAACAGTTCATCAACGCCCTCTACCTGACCCACGGGCGCCACTCCCATCCCAATCCCGGAGAAACGGTCAAGGAGCTGGCCGGTGTGACGGCCCTGGAAATCCTGAGCATGAGCCTGGGGGACGAAATCAAACGCATGGAGGGGGAAATCACCGCCCGCAGAACCCGACTGGCCGACACCCACGAACAGATCAAGACCCTCGACCTGCGGCCTGAAACCCTGGGGGAACTGGAACACCAATTGGCCAGCGCCCGCGGCCAGGCCGTGACCACCGCCTCCACCATCGAACGATGGGAAGGATTCGACGTGGCTTTGGTCCACGCGGCCAAAAGCATCGAAACCGCCTCCACCCGCCTGGGCAACACCAGTCCGGATACCGGTCTGGCGGGGTGGCAAAGCCGCAGCAAACAGTTGGACGACAGCCTGACCGAACTGGAAGGCATCTGTCTGGGTGGACACGTGGAGATGGAAAGTTCCCCGGCGGTCGCCCTGCGTCAATGGCAGAGCCAGTTGCAAGGCCGTCTGACCGACCTGCAACTCATTCACGAAACCGTCACCGGGGAGCAGAACAGCCTGCGGCACTGGCTCGAAGGTCCGCCGGGCCAAGACGACACCAGCGCCACCCAGGCCTCCCGACTGGAGGCGAACCGGCGGCAACTGCAACGGGGTCGCCAACGCCAGGGGGTGGGGGCGGGCCTTTTCCTGCTGACGGCCCTGATCGCGTGGGCCGGGGTCTGGGTGGTCTGGGAGCAGCAAAAAAACAGCGACTTCGCGCCCGTGGTGCTCGACCTGATGGCCCGCCACCTCCCCTTGTGGGAAAAATCCCATACCATGGCGCTTCTTCCCGCCGCCATCCTCTCCACCCTGCTGTTGCTCTGGAATCTCGTGGGACGCTGGCGCAAACAGGGCCAAATCAACACCATCCAGATCTCCCTGACCCGGTTGACCGCCCGCAGGCAACACGTCCAGGCCACCATCGCCGCCATCAACGAGGCGATGACCCAATCCCTGGGGCGTCAGGTGGAAATTCTGGGAGGCATGGAAAACACACCCTGGTCCGCGGATCTGCTGGCCTGGACCAGGGATCAGGGTCGGCCTTTCCTCGATGGGGACGCCTTGCGCAGTTATCTGGCCACTCTGGACAAACGGCTGACGACCTTCCAGTCGGAAATCGCCGGCTGCCGGGAGGAGGCGCGGGAACAGCTCCTGGCGGCCCAGACGGAGCTGGCGGGCTTGCACGACACCGTCACCTCGCTGGAACAGGCGGTCAACCACGAAAAGGCCCGGAGACAGGAACTGATCCGGTTGCAGCAGACCCTGCTCACCCTCAACGGGGAGAACCAGCGGGACGAACGGGCCAGCGCCGTCCGTCGCATCGGCCGGGAGCTGCTGAAAGGCACCTGCGTCGGACTCTCCTCCCATTTCAACCAGGAACTGCTCCGTTTCAGCGCCAATACCGCTCCCCTGTTCACCCAGGGTCGATATCGCCATCTGCGCCTGGACGAGGCGCTGAACGTCACGGTCTTTTCCGAGACCAAAAACGATTTCGTCCAGGTGGAGGAGATCTCCACCGGGGTGCGGCGGCAATTGACCCTGGCGGTGCGCATGGCCCTGGCCCAGGCGTTGGCCACGCGCACCGGCGGGACGCACTTCATTGCATTGGACGAGCCTTTCGCCTACTTTGATCGTCAACGCTGCCGGGAAACCCTGGACGCTCTGTTGCGCATCAGCGACAGGATCACCCAAATCTGGATCGTCGGGCAGGAGTTCGATACCGAGGCCAGCGCCACCGGGCTGTACATCCAATGCACCCTGGATCAGGATGTTCTGGTCATGACCATGAGGTAACAACTTGAAAAAATTTGCTCCCCTCCCACGACTCCCCCTGGCCCTGCTGCTGGTTTGCCTTGCCTGGAGCCCCCTGTCCCACGCCAGGGAGGGTGACGGCGGCAAAGCCGCCCAGATCCGCGTCAAGGGGTCCGACACTTTGAACAAGTTGTTGAAGGAGTGGGCCAGAATCTACAAGAACATCCAGCCCCATGTGGTCGTGGAGGTCACCGGCGGCGGCTCCGGCAACGGCATCGCGTCGCTCATCAACGGACACACGGATATCGCCTCCTCCAGTCGTCCGCTGCGCACCCGTGAGTTGCACCTGTTCACCAAGAAATTCAACGACATCGTTCCGGTCGGCCAGGTGGTGGCGCTGGACGCGGTTTCGGTGGTGGTCCACGCCTCCAACCCCCTGAACGGCATCTCACTGCACACCCTGATGGGAATTTATGGCAAAGGAGGGAAAAATCCCGCCTGGTCCGATCTGAATGTGCAGGTTCCCGGCTGCCAGGACCAGAAAATCCTCCCTTTGAGCCGCAAGAACAACTCCGGCACCTACGCCTTCTTCCGCCAGACCATCCTGAAAAACCAGCAGGAACATTTCGACCCGCAAATGATCAGCATGGACGGATCCGACGCCCTGATCTCCATGGTCGAGCAGTTTCCCTGCGCCATCGGCTACTCCGGCATGGCCTTCATCACCAGCAAGGTCAAGACCCTGTGCATCTCGCAAGGTCAGGGGCACAACGCCCCGTGCGTTCCCCCCACGGCGGCCTCCGTGCTGAACAAAACCTATCCTCTGGCGCGCTCCTTGTATCTGTACACCCTGGGATCGCCGCAAGGCGAGGTCAAACATTTTCTGGAGTGGATCCAGGGGCCGGAAGCGCGGGAGATTCTGCTGCGCACCGGATACGTCCCGCCGCTTCAGGGGTGATCAGGACGTGTGCCGGCGGCCCCCCTTCTGGCGCGGGCCAGCGTCATCGCCTTCACAAGCCGCCGCGAGCGCGGAAGTATTCAACCATGTCGGGACGGTTGTTGTCCTGGGCGAAAACCAGGGGAGTCCGCCCGGAATGGTCCTGAAGATTGGGATCCGCGCCATGGGCCAGCAGGATCTCCGCCTCGTGGACGCGTCCCCGTATGGCGGCGAAATGGAGCGCGGTCTTGCCATGCTTGTTTTTGGCGTTGGTGTCCGCTCCGAAGCGAATCAACCGATCGACCACATCGGGTTGACCATGAAAAACGGCGCAATGCAGAGGGGGTCCGCCATCCGCGTTGCGCACGTCCACCCGGGCGCCCCGCGCCAGCAGCAGCTCCGCCATGGCCACATACCCCTCCTGCGCCGCCTGAAACAGCGGGGTCTCCCCGTGCCGGTCCCGGCTGTCAACCGCGGCCCCGGCATCCAGCAACCGCGCGGCGGTCTCCAGATGACCCCAGGAGGCGGCCCAATGGAGGGGGGTCTCCTTGTCCATGTCCATGGCGTTGGGATCGGCTCCGCAGGCCAGCAACCGTTGCGCCAGGGCGGCGAACCCCCGCACCGCGACCCAGTGAAGGGGGGTCCAGCGCTGGGCGTCGATCACATTGACCGCGGCCCCCTGGTCGATCAGGCGCAGGGCCAACTCCACCGCGCCCTCCTGGATGGTCCGATGGAGAGGTGTCCACCCCTCGACATCCAGGCCGTTCAAATCCCCGCCTGTCGCCAGCAGCCGTTCCACATCATCCGGGATCACCCACATTCCATCCATACGCTTCCCTCATCCCCCCTCAGTCGAGAGTGCATGCATTCATGAAATCTTGAACATTTCGTGCAGACTGGCCACCTTCAGGAGAGCGGTCAATTTCTGGGAAAGATTGGTCAGGGTGACATCGGCATGATCCCCGCCGGCATGCTCCCGCAACACCAGCAACATCCC
Source organism: Magnetococcales bacterium (assembly GCA_015228895.1). The sequence continues at coordinate 4,598 of JADGCR010000023.1, read as the reverse complement.
CATGGCGGAACTGTCCATGAAATTGACCCCCCCCAGATCCACCACATAGTGGGCATGGGGCGGGTCGTTGCAATAGGCGTCACGAAACTCCTGACGGATCTTGAAGGTGAATTCCCCGCGGATCTGTATCCTGACTTCCCGGTCGGCTCGTTCCACCGTTACCATGCCAACCCGTTTGCCCGCGCTGCTCGATCCGGAAAAAAAATGGTCACCAGAAGAGGCCATATGGTTCGAAAATCCTTTCTGTAATTTGAGTTGACAACGATGGCTGCGGAGCGTCGCGCATAACGCGCGCCCCATTCAATCAAAAAATCCCCATCACACATAATCGTGGCAATTCTCAAGAGTTGCAACCTAAAAAATGCCGAAGGGGACGTTAATCCGTTTCACACGCCGAGAACACCCTCCTGGGCCATGCTGAAACAGCGATCCCCCGCGGTGATGAGGTGGTCCACCAGACGGATGCCGATGGGGGTCAAGGCGTTAATGAGAATTTTGGTCAGATTGCGATCCGCGTGGGAAGGGGTGGTGGTGCCCGAAGGGTGATTGTGGGCCAGGATCACCTCGACCGCCTTGTGACGCAGGGCGGCTTCCACCACCTGCCGTGGATGGACATGGGCCTCGGTGACCGTGCCCCGACTCAGCAGGGCCGGAAACAGCAGCCGGGCGCGCAGATCCAGACACAGGACGTAAAACACCTCCTCGGTCCGGCCCGCGGTCAGGGCGAGGACATACTGGGCGGCCCTGGCCGGATCGTTCAGGGGGGGCTTCTCCCGGGCCGAACGGTTTTGCAGATATCGCCGGGTCACCGGTGGAATCAAGGCGAGAAAACCCGCCGCGGCCTCCCCCATGCCCGGAATGGCGGCCAGATCCGACGGATCGGCCTCCAGGGCCGCGGAGAGCCCCCCGAAACGACGCAGCAACAGATGGGCGAGCGCGTTGGTGTCCTGTCTGGGCAGGACATTGAACAACAGCAACTCCAGAACCTGATGATCCTCGAACCCTTCCAATCCCTCTTCCAGAAATCGTCGCCGCAACCGCTGCCGGTGTCCACGATGCAGATTTTCCTGCTCGACTGTCTTGTTCATGCTCACGCTTCCTATGCCTTTCTGGTCCAAAATGATATGATGCTGGAGAGTCCGGTCAGTCGCAAAAAAACCATTTTCCCAGGAGGCGTCCCTTATCGTGAACGAACCGCTCTCAGACGCCCACGCCCCCCCGCTGGACGATGATCCGGAGGAGGCGTACCCGGAATGGGAGATCTCCCACGATCCAGCCCCCGCCAGACGGCCCGCCTACTCCCACGAGGCCGAACAATCGGTGCTGGGAGCCATTCTCCTGGACAATTCCGTCATGGATCATGTGGCGGACCTGCTGGTCCCGGAAGATTTCTACGTCGGCGCCCACCGGATCGCCTTCCAGGCCATGCTCGCCATTCTGGAACGGGGAGAACCGGCGGATCCCATCATACTCAAAGAGTACCTGGAAAAAAACAACGAACTTGAAGCCGTGGGAGGCGCGGGCTATTTCGCCCGTCTCATCGACACGGTCCCGGCCACGGCCAACGCCAAGTCCTACGCCCATCTGGTGCGGGACAAGGCGATCATGCGCACCTTGGCCCAGACCGCCTCCTCCATCGCCGACGAGGTCTACCAGGACACGTCACAACCCGTGGACCACCTGCTCGACAGCGCGGAACAGCGCATTTTCGCCGTGGGGGAGAACCGTTCCAGGCGACGCTCCAACTACACCGACCTGAAATCCATCCTGCCTCCCATCTTCGAGCGGCTGGAACGCCTGATGTCCCGCCAGGAGGCGGTCACCGGCGTGCCCACCGGATTCACCGATCTGGACCGACTCCTGGCCGGACTGCAGAAGTCGGATCTTCTGATCCTCGCCGGCCGTCCGGCCATGGGCAAGACCTCCCTGGTGATGAACATGGCCATCAACGCGGCCCTGGATCACCAGCAACCCGTGGCGGTCTTTTCGCTGGAGATGTCCAAGGAGCAGCTGACCACCCGTCTGCTGGCCTCCACCGCCCGGGTGGACGCCCAGGGTCTGCGCACCGGAAAAATCCGCGACGAGGACTACAACAAGCTGGTGCACGCGGCCCAGGAACTCTCCCAGGCTCCGGTCTACATCGACGACGCCCCCTCCCTGTCCATCATGTCCCTGCGGGCCAAGGCGCGACGCCTGAAACGGGAAAAGGGGATCCAACTGCTGGTGGTGGACTATTTGCAGCTCATGCAGGGCGAAAACACCCAGGAGAACCGGGTGCAGGAGATTTCCCAGATCAGTCGGGGTCTCAAGGGGCTGGCCAAGGAGCTGGACATTCCGGTGCTGGCCCTCTCCCAGCTCTCCCGCAAGGTGGAGGAGCGGCCCAACAAGAGACCCATTCTGTCGGATCTGCGGGAGTCCGGCTCCATCGAGCAGGACGCGGACATCGTGCTGTTCGTCTACCGGGAGGAGGTGTACAAGGAGAACGACCCCTCGCTGGCGGGTCTGGCGGAGGTGATCATCGCCAAGCAGCGCAACGGTCCCACCGGCACGGTGCGCCTGACCTTCCAGAAACAGTACACCCGTTTCGAAAACCATGCCTCCGCCGACTACCACTCCGGGCATGGTGGCTGAAATGGCCACCCCGGCGGTGGGACGGCCCACCTGGCTGGAGATCGATCTGGCGGCCATTGTCCACAACTACCGCGTGGCCAGGGAGGCCGCGGGGGCAAGAACCGCCGTTTTTCCGGTGGTCAAGGCCAACGCCTATGGACTGGGCGCGCCGCCCATCGCCCGGGCGTTGGCCGCCGCCGGGGCGGACGGATTGTGCGTGGCCCTGGTCGAGGAGGCCGCAGAGTTGCGGCGGGCGGGTCTGGAGCTGCCCCTGGTGCTGTTGTCGGGCTTCTTTCCCGGTTTGGAGCAGACGGTTATCGACCTGGATCTGCAACCCGTGGTGTTCGAACTGGAGGCGGTGCGGCGTTTGAGTCGGCTGCGGGGGCCGGGAGCCTCCCCCGTTCCGGTTCACGTCAAGGTGGACACGGGCATGGGACGGATGGGTTTTTCCAGTGCCAAAATTCCGGCGGTCCTGGAGGAGCTGGCGGGATTGCCTGGAATCCGCGTGGCGAGCGTGATCTCCCATCTGGCGTGCGCGGACGAGCCCACCCACGAGGCGAACGGGCGGCAACTGTCCGTGCTCCTGGATCGGCCGCGAGGTCCGACCCGTTACTCGCTGGCCAACAGCGCCGGATTGCTGGCGCATCCCGCGACCCGGCTGGATTGGACCCGACCCGGCATCATGATCTATGGCGCCTCCCCCTTTTTCCCCCAGCGCACCTGGCGCGAGGATGGATTGCGGTCCGTGGTGCGCTGGCTGACGCGCATCGTCTCCCTGCGCGCGGTGGATACCGGCACCCCTTTGGGATATGGCCATGAATTCGTCACCCGGCGTCCATCGCGGATCGCGGTGGTGCCGGTGGGTTACGCGGACGGTTTCAGCCGCTGCCTGAAAAACCGCGCCCACGTTCTGATCCATGGAGCTCCCGCCCCGGTGGTGGGTCGGATCTCCATGGATTTGACGTTGGTGGATGTCACCCAGATCCCGGATGCGGTTCCGGGGGGTCTGGTCACCTTGCTGGGAGGGGATGGGGCGGAGTTCATCGGCATCGAGGAGATGGCCGGCTGGATGGAGACCATTCCTTATGAAGTGTTGTGCCGTCTGGGTTCCCGCCTGCCCCGCCTTTATCCGCCCCCCTCCGGTTTGTAACTAACTATCGTCAACAATTCAATCGGCACGCATTTTGCGTTCATACAGGCAAACCCATTCCGCCGTCACCTTGCGTGCCAAGGACGGTATCCGCTTTTTTTTTGTAAAGGAGATTTCACATGACCGGCGCCCCCAACGACTTGGACACTACCCGTCATGAGCCGCCCTCAGGCACAACCGACATTTTCATTTCACCGAGCGAAAGCAATCGCCGGGCGATGATCAGCAAAAGAAAAAGGATCGGCTGGCATCTGACCGAGGCTTTGGTCGCGGCGGTGGTCGGTGGCATCGTGACCATCATGGTATGGCACCCTTCGGCGGGCATCCAGGCCACCGAGGTCAAGACCGAGCAGGCCCAGAGCGAGAGCGACACCAAAGGGGAAGGCGAGAATTTGAGCGCCACCAAAAACGAGACCACGGCCAAATTCGAGTCCATGGACGAATTGATGCAGGAGCCGAAGGCCGGGCAGCGGGATGCGACCCGGGTTGAGGCCAAGGAACCGGTCACGATCGAGACCGAAGGCCGGCAGTTGGCCACCAACGTCACGGATGGCAAGGATGAGCCCATGGATGACGCCATCGCCCTGGAGGATCTGGACGAAACCTTCGAAGAGACCATGGAGGATACCATGGAGCAGCCGCTGGTCAAGAACGCGGAGGATGCCAAGAGCGTCGCCAAGGCCCCTGAAGCGCCCCAGAAGAAATATCTTTCCCTGGACAAATCCGGGAACGGGACGGATGCCAAAAGCGCCTCCCTGACCAAGGCGGAGCACAAGCCGGTGGCCAAGGCGGAGCACAAGCCGGTGGCCAAGGCGGAGCACAAGCCGGTGGCCAAGGC
>JADGCR010000239.1 GCA_015228895.1 Magnetococcales bacterium | reverse complement strand
AGCCGCCTCCAACCGCCCCGGAACGCCCAATGGCCAACCACTCCGGCAGCAGCTCACCCTGTTCGCCGACCCCACCCCGCCGGTCGTTCAGGCCCTGCAAGCCATGGACATCGACAGCCTGGCCCCCCGTCAGGCGCTGGAGGCCCTGTATCGCCTCAAGAAGTTGCTCTAACAGCCTGTCGGATTTCCAATCCGGATGAATATCGAATTCCAGGGTGTTGGTGATTTTGATCAAATCAGCTCCCAATGCCTTTTTGATGACCCCCGATGCGGATGCAGCATTTCGAGAAGGAATCTCGCGCCGGGTTCATGCCGCTGTCTCCCGGGCTGTCAGTTGGCCGCTGAAGGCTTTTTGCAGGATGGATTGTTTCAGCTCGGCCAGGGCGTCGAGTTTGCGTTGGGTTTCGGCAAAGCGCAATAGCGAAGGGTCATGAAAGATCCGGGCTAGGGCAAGCCACCGCCCGGACTCCCCAGCAGGCGGCCCACCTGGTCGATGGCCCCATCCAGATCGGAGTAAAGCAGGGAGAAGGCCGGGGTTTTCTGCACCAGTTCCAGCAGGGCGCAGACCTCGTCGGGATGGACCTGCACCCAGCCGCCGCCATGGAGCAGCCATTGAATCACCTGCACCGGACTGAGCGGGGTCAGGATGGTGGTCGCGTTCGCCGCATACCGGGGAAACAGGAGAAACGCCAGGTCGAAGGCGCGGGGCGCCTTTTCCCCCAACAAAGAGCGCGCCGTGACGAAGCGCGTGCTTCGACCCCGGGTGGCGGCGTGGACGGAAGCCCGCCCCAACTCTGGATAGCGGCGGGCCAGAATCTCCCAACTGCCGCTTTTGATGCTGAGCGCGGTGGGCACCAGAAAGGCGCGCCGGGCGTGCAAATCCACCGGCAGGATGTCTTCGGCGACAAAACGGAATCCGGCATGGCACAAGGCGGCGGCGAGGGTGCTCTTGCCTTGGCCGGAGGCCCCGGCCAGCACCAAGCAACGGTGATCGAGGGCCACCGCGCCAGCGTGGAACACCGAGGTTGGACGCCGCATCCCTGGCCGGGCAGACACGGCCAGGGCGGAGTGCAGAAAAAAACGCAGACAAAGAGGGTTCTCCCCGTAACCGATCAGCAGATCGTCCTGCCAGACGGCAACGCCGGTTCCGTGCCGTTGCAGGGTGAAGACGGTGACTGGCGCCGCTTCCAGGGATGCGGCCCAGGCCAGATGGGGATGGGCATCGGCTTCGATGGCGGCGGTTTCGAAACGAATGGCCACAGGCGTATCCAGCAACCGATAGGTGCGGCAGGCATGACAGGGGGCTGACCGCGGCAGGGGGGCGACCGGCGGGGAGTCCCTGGAGACGGGCGGCTCCTGCTGGAGCGCCTGGAGAGTGGCGATAAAGGCGGCCACATCATGATGGAGGGCGTCCGGAGCCATGCCAAAGGTGGCGGCAAGCTCGGCCACCAGGGTTGCCTGATCCAACCCCCGGGCCAGCCCTTCCCAGAGGAGACGGCCTGTGGCGTTGAGCAGAAAGACGGAAGGGGGCGCGTCCCGGCACACCACCAGAGCGTCTTCCAGAGGGAAGCCGGTCATGCCTTGCAAGAGATCACGCATGGTGGTCTGTCTTGATGGAGGCGTCCCTGAGCAGGGTGGAGAGAACGGAGAAATTGTGACGATACCAGCCCGGCTTGATCAACAGACGCAACAACCGGACGCGACTCGCGGGGGTGGCCAGATGGGGTTTCAGTCCGGCCTGCACATAGAGGAAGGCGTACCACAGATCGGGCCAGGCCAACTCCAGCGCCACGATCAGACGGTGCGCCAGGGGGCGTGGCTCCGGAAAGGGCAGACGCACCTTCAGCAGTTGTTCCGTCATGATCAGGCCGCGCCACAGATCGGATGGACAGCCCATGGTCTGGAAACGTTGACTCACCCGCTGATGGGTCACGGGAGTGTCATGACGGTTCCACAGGGCCAGGAGATCCAGGTGGGGACGGAAGAGCAGGGCGTTGCTCCTGCAATGGGCGTGCAGCAGGGTGATGACGATGCGATCCCAGGGGGCGGGTTGCAACACCGTGGCGGTGCCGATGGTCACGGGCCGGGCGTCGGCCAGGATGGCCTCCACCAGTCGCGGGTTCCCTCTGAGTTCGGGCAGCAGGGCGAAATGCAACTCCACTCCGGCCAGGTCTCCATCCCGGGCCAGCATGGGATAGTGGTGATGGCCGGGAGGAATGGTCTCCTGGTGGCGTTCCGAAAATCCCGACGCCTTGAGAGCCTGCACCGCATCCAGCAGACGCGTTGGAGGAATCAGGAGGTCCAGATCGGTCATCAGGCGCATGCCGCGATCGACAAACAGGCCATCCACCAGATGGGAGAGGCCCTTCATCAGAAGGGGTTCGAGGCCGACCCGGTTCAAGGCGCTGCCGACGGTTTCCAGATGCCGCAGTATCCAGTGGTTCCGCTCCCGATTGAGCTCGATGGTGGCGTCCAGATATTCCCGCAGCGCCTCGGGCGTGACGGACCAGAGACCGTTCCGACGCCAGACCACGGCCAGGCTTGGGGTGATGGCGAGGCGACTGGCATGGTACACCACCTCCTCCCAGGGGATCTCCCCCGCTTTGGCCAGGAGCGACCATGCGCGCGCGCTGCTGGCTGTGGTTCCCAGGGAGCGACCAAGCAGGCGAAGCAGTCGGGCCTGCTTCAAGGTCGGTCAGGACGCCGGGGCGGACTGGGCATCTTTGGCGGCGAGCAGGGTCAAAATGACGGGAGCGGTGTAGGCGGCATAGCGCCCCATTTTCAGAATGGCCTCGCGCCGATCGGTGGCTTCCGGCTGGTCGGCCACGGCTTCTTTTGGTTCCGGATTCTGTTCCATGCTCATGGGAAAACTCCTGAAATGAGGGTATCCAACTTTTCGCGATTTGATCTTTTTTTCCCGGCCTTGTCAAGCGTTCATCCGCACCGGAAAACAAAAGACGGCGACAAAGCATCGCTTCTGTCGCCGTCTTTCGTTGTCCTCGCTACAGGGCGCCGCTGAAGAGCATCCCTTCCAGATCCCGCATCTGTTTCACCAGATCCACCATGCGATCACTGGGAATCTGGCGGATGACGTTCTCGGTTCCCTGGTCCACCACCTTGACCACCACCTGCTTGAGCTCCCGGTCCATGCTGAACCGCAAACTGTTGAATCCGGTCAGGGACTGGGTGATCTCCTCGGCCAGGCTCTTGAGCACCGACTTGTGCAGCACCTCCTGCCGTGGCTCCACGCCTGACATCAACGCCTGCTCCGCATCCTGCAACTTTCTTTCGAACCCGCCACCCCGAAACCGGACCGGGGGACCGATGACGGCGGAGCGCACCGCCGGCTCCATGCGATCCCTTGACCCGCTGGAGTCAAGAATGTTGGCAACGCTGTCCATCTGAGCACCTCCTTATGTTTGTGATCGTCTCGCCCCGATCCCATCCGAACGAGACAAACCATTGAATTGCGAAACACAACAAGGCTACCCAGCCTATTTCAACAGTTGCAGCGCGATCTGCGGTTGTTGGTTGGCCTGGGCCAGAATGGCCGTGCCAGCCTGTTGCAGAATCGAATTCTTGGTCAAAGCGGCGGACTCGGCGGCGATATCCGCGTCCGTGATTCTGGAGCGGGCCGAAGAGGTGTTCTCCGACACATTGCTCAGATTGGCGATCACCGCCTCGAAACGGTTCTGATAGGCGCCCAGGCTGGCCCGGATGTCGGAGATGGAATCCAGGGCGGAATCCACCCGGCTGATGGTCTTGTTGGCGCTCCCCTGGGTGC
>JADGCR010000238.1 GCA_015228895.1 Magnetococcales bacterium | reverse complement strand
CGCCTCTCCCTGGGGGCCTGGCAGGGCCTCTTCCTGGCCGACTTCGACGGCCCCCGGCAACGCCAGGTCATGGTGGCGGTGACGGCTTTGTCGTGAGCGCCCGTTGCAAAACTCCCGCTGCCAAGCGGGAGCATACTAATTTTTTTGACTTTCAATATTTTATCTTTTAAATATCAAAAAAAGGAAATGTTCTATCCTTTGACTTTTTCATTTATCATTTATTTAGATCGTTTTGAACCATTGCTTCTCCTTTCGCTGTTGACGTTCAAACCCCATGGGATCCAGGGGGCGCCCCAGGGACTTGTCCTTTGATTGTTGATACGGTCACGCTACGCTACGCAGGGTTCTGAATCGTTACGGAAAGTCAAAGGATAGAACATTTCCTTTTTTTGATACTTAAAAGATAAAATATTGAAAGGCAAAATCAGTGCGCCTCGGCCCAGTGGTCGCCGATGCCCAAATCAACCTTCAACGGAACCGTCAGGGACCACACCCCCTCCATGGCCTCCCGCACCAGCGGCTGCACCACCTCCAGTTCCGCCTCGGGCACCTCCAACACCAACTCGTCATGGACCTGCAACACCATGCGACTGGCCAAACCCTCCTGCCGCAAACGACGATGCAGCCGGATCATGGCCAGCTTGATCAGATCGGAAGCCGAACCCTGCAACGGCGCATTGATGGCCGTGCGCTCCGCCACCTCCCGCAGATTGCGATTGGAAGCATCCAGATCCCGAATGAAACAGCGCCGCCCCATGATGGTTTCCACATAACCCTGACTGCGAGCCAGATCCTTGGTGGAATCCATGAACTCCCGCACCCCCCGATAACGGGCAAAATAGCGATTCATGAACTCCCGGGCTTCGAAAACATCCACTTCCAGCCGCTTGGCCAGCCCGAAAACGCTCATGCCGTAGACCAGACCGAAGTTGATGGTCTTGGCGGCGCGGCGTTGATCGGAAGTCACCCGCTCCACCGTCACACCGAAGAGATCCGCCGCCGTGGCCGAATGGATGTCCTGCCCCAGACGAAACGCCTCCAGCAGTCGGGGAATCCCCCCCAAATGGGCCAGAAGACGCAATTCGATCTGGTTGTAGTCGGCGCAAAGCAGTTTCCAGCCGGGCGGAGCCACGAAAGCCTCGCGAATGCGACGACCATCTTCCGAACGGATGGGAATATTCTGCAAATTGGGTTCCGAGGAGGAGAGACGCCCCGTCAGGGTCACCGCCTGATTGAAGCTGGTGTGCAGTCGCCCGCTTTCGGGATGGATCAGGGTTTGCAGCGCATCGGTATAGGTGTTCTGCAACTTGGTCAGGCTGCGATAGTCCAACACCTGCTCGGCAATGGGATGACCCTGCTCCGCCAGCCGGTTCAATACCGTGGCATCGGTGGAAAAACCGGTCTTGGTGCGCTTGCTGCCCTTCAGCCCCAACTGATCGGCGGCGAAGAGAATCTCCCCCAACTGCTGGGTGGAGTTGATGTTGAACTCCCGCCCCGCCGAGAGATAAATCTGCTTTTCCAGCTCCTCCCGCCGCTTTTGGAAGTGTTCGGAGAGACCGGCCAGCACACCACGATCCACCAGAGCGCCGGTGGCCTCCAGATCGGCCAGTACCGGCACCAGCGGCAACTCCACCTCCCGGTAAAGTTTCACCAGAGAGGGATAACGGTTCAGGTGCGCTTCCAACCGGTCCGCCGCCTGCCAGGCCACCTCGGCATCTTCGCAGGCATAAGGGGCGGCCTGTTCCAGCGGCACTTCGTCGAAGGTGCGCTGCTTGCGACCGCTGCCCGTCACCTCCTTGAAGGTGATGGTGGTGCGCCCCAACTCTTCGGAGGCAATGGTGTCGAGGTTGTGGCGACGCTGCACATTGTAGAGCAGATAGGAGTAGAGCATGGTGTCCCGGCGAATACCCGCCAGACGGATACCGTAGCGACCGAAAACCACCTGCTCGTATTTGAGGTTCTGGCCGGTTTTGGCGATCTCTTCCGCCTCCAGCAACGGCTTGAGATCGGCCAGCACCCGGTCGCGATCGAGCTGTCCCTCCGGGGCGGCCTCGGCGGTGTGTCCCACCGGCAGATACCAGGCCTCTCCCGCCCGCCAGGCGATGGAAATGCCCACCAGCTCTGCGCGGGTGGGATCGGCGGAAGTGGTTTCGGTATCCACGGCAAAGGCCTTGCGCTGCCGCAGTTGTTGCAGAAACGCCTGGAACTCCGACTGGGTGATCACGCAATGATAACTCAGGGTGGTCGGAGGCACAGCGGAAGGCTCTTCGACAGGGGGCGCGGCCTCGGGTTGGGACGGGGGTTGCCGCTCCAGCTCCCGCAGCAGGGAGGAGAGTTCCATCTCCTGATACAGCGCCTTCAGCCTCGGCAGATCAATCGGACCACGCAACAGTTGCGAGGGTTGAACCTCCATGGGCACCGCACAGTCGATGATGGCCAGCTTGCGGGAGAGACGGGCCTGTTCCGCCTGGCTTTCGAGCTGCTCCCGACGTTTGGGCTGGGAAATCTCCCGGGTGCGGGCCAGCAAGGACTCCACATCGCCGAACTGGCGGATCAACAAGGCCGCCGTCTTCTCGCCGATGCCGGCCACGCCGGGAATGTTGTCCGAAGCATCCCCCGCCAGGCCGATGACCTCCACCACCTTGTCCGGTCCCACCCCCCAGCGGGCCACGACCCCCTCCTCCTCGATCCACACCTCCTTCATGGTATCGAGCAGGCGGATATTCGGCCCCACCAGTTGCATCAGATCCTTGTCCCCGGTCACAATGGCCACGCGGCAACCGGCGTCGCGCATGCGACAGGCCAGGGTGCCCAATACGTCGTCCGCCTCGAAACCTTCCCTTTCGAACTGGGGAATGTTATAGGCCCCCACCATCTCCTTGATGACGGGAATCTGCACCCGCAATTCGTCCGGCATGGGTTTGCGGGTGGCCTTGTATTGTGGGAAGAGCTGGTGACGAAAGGTGGGGACACGGGTATCGTAGATCACCGCCAGATAGTCGGGGTGGTGTTCATCCACCAGCCGCTGCAACATCTTCATGAACCCGTAGACCGCATTGGTGGGAAACCCGTCCCGGCGGTTCAGGTTGCGAATGGCGTGAAAGGCCCGGTAATAGTATCCGGAGCCGTCGATGAGAAAGCATTGGGGTTCGGACATGGTCGAAAGCATAATCCAGGATCGTCGCGGACGCCACCCATGGCGGATGATTCTCCCCTTCTGCCTCTTTTTCCTCTCCCTGCCACCGGGCATGAGCCAGGAGACGGACTTTCCCCCCGCCTGGCAACCCCCCTCCTTTCAGGGCAGGCTGGTCACCCGCTTCAACGAATCCTCTCCGGACGGCGCTCCCATGGAAATCCGCCTCTTCGAAAACGATGCGGGCGATCAGTTGCGCGAGTTTTCCATCGGAGGCCGCGCCTTTCTGATCGAGGTCTCGCCCGTCCGGGATGGCGAGGAGGAGTATCACCTCGTGGACCTGGACGGCGACGGGCGCTTCGAGGAGCGTCGCACCGGTCTGGCCCTGCAGTTGACCGTCCCCCACTGGGCCTTGCATCTGGCGCCCCCCCGCGAGACGCCCTGAATGCCCCACTACTTGGCGCTTTCGGCCTTCTACGGCCTCTTTTTCGCCGCGCTGGGCGTCTGGCTGCCCTTCTGGCCCCTCTATCTCAAGGAGATCGGCTTCGAAGCCCAGGCCATCGGCTTGGCCGCCGCTCTGGGCCAGGGCATCAAAGTCCTGGGCCCGCCGCTCTGGGGTCATCTGGCGGATCGCGGCTCCCGTCACCGGGTGACG
>JADGCR010000237.1 GCA_015228895.1 Magnetococcales bacterium | reverse complement strand
CCAGTGCGGGCAAACCCTACCCCCACCCAAACCCCGGGGAAAATCACCCGGGCGTGCTCATGGCTATAGTCCTGGACGTCGCAAACGCCACCCCATCGTGTTTAAAAGCGATGACGGGGCGGATTGAACCATCAAACCACCCAAACACCCACCTTTTCGACTGCTTGTCACACCCCACAGCGTAGGGCTGTCGGTACCAGTTTGTCCAAAGTCCAAATCTCGTGGAAGTGCCGGGATGTCCCGGAAAGTGCTTACACGCGACGGCCATTTGTATCATTCAAGCCGAACCGGCACACCTACGAGGTTGTGATCTACAGCATACAGAACCAAAGCTGCAAGACTGGAGATCTCCAACTTTTCAAAGATGCGTAAGCGATATGTGCTCACGGTGCTGGGAGACAAACGCAGAGCCTGTGCGATCTCTGTTCCAGCCATGCCAGCGACTAAGAGCCTTAAAACTTGGAATTCACGATTGGTCAGTGTCTCATGCAGCGGGGTTGCGCTGGGTTTACCAATGCGGTATGCCATTTTGGCTGCCATCTCTGAAGAAAGATACCGTCGGCCATTCCTGACAGCGCGTATGGCCTTGACCAGTTCTGCGGGCACCGAATCCTTAACCAGATAGCCGGAGGCACCGGCTTGCAAACAGCGGTATGCGATGCTCTCCTCGCCACACGACGTCAGAATCAATACAGCCAGTTCCGGACGCAGCTCCTTTAGCCGTTGTAGCACCTCGAAGCCATCCAAGTTGGGAATTTGAAGATCAAGCAATAACACATCGACGGCCTCATTTCTCAAACGCTGCAAAGTCTCCTTTCCATCGCTGCTCTCACCTACTACCGACAAATCACTTTCTTCCTCCACGATGGATTGAATTCCTGCGCGCATGAGTGGGTGATCGTCTGTTATAAAAATTTTGATCATTCAAGAACTGTCTCCTTTGACACTATTAAATGTATCTTTGCTGCCACACGGGTTCAACCAGTTGCATCGCCGGCAACGCTCAATTCGCCTCCCACACGCTCTGCGCGTTCTCGCATACCAACCAAACCAAAAAATCCAGAATCCGGAGACTCTACTGCTCAAACCCGCAACCCAGGAACTGCTGCTGGCGGAGGAGGGCTTTCTGCCGATGACGGCGATTCACGGACAGAGCGAGCCGGGATTGAATCTTTTGGCCGGAATCGCCCGCAAGCAGATTCAGGATCCGGCCACCACCCGGATTGGCCAGCTCAAGGCTCTGAATCATCGGGATAGCCGATTTCTATTCCATTTATCAGGCCGCCTTTAGCCGGATCGTGCTGCGCAACCGCCTGATTGCCTCTGTGCTCGGCGAGCAGGGGACGGCTCTGGAGCTGCTTTACCGGGAGGTCAATCTCCCCTGCATGCCCCTCAACCGCAGCGGTGAGCCCCCCTGCCGCATCACCCCGTGTCCGGCACCCCGGAGGGGGTGAGCGGGGTGGCCTTGGACGGGCGCGGCGGACCACTCTCCCGGGCGGGTTCCGGAAGCTCCTCGATGGTGACACGGGCCTGGGTGCAGGCGCGGCGGACGGCGGGCCCGAAGTTTTCGATGAGGGTGGTCAATTCGGCATCTTCGCGCAATCCGGTGTGTGCGGCTTCCCCGGTCATGCCCCGCTGTTCGATCTGGCGGGCCAGCAGTTTCACCCCGGGCATGCCCAGAAACGCGGCGATGCCCTTAATGCGGTGGGCCAGATCCTTGAGCTCTTGAACCAGCCCCTCCCGTTGCGCCGTGGCAAGTTCTGAGGCAAGCTCGTCTGCCTGCTCCTGAAAATTGCCCACCAGTCTTAGGAGAGCCTCTCGGCGCATGGCGGCGATGAGCACCTGCAACGCCTCCGGACTGATCAGGAGTGGTTCCGACTCAAGGGGCGGCAGGGCCGCCGGGACGGGCTGCGGCGGGGGTGCGGCCGTACCGTGTTGCAGCTCCGTCAGAGCCTGCTGCAGAGCGGTCATGAGCAGCGGTTTACCCAACACCCTGTTGGCTCCCGCCGCATGGCTGCGGTCGATGGCCTCCAGGGTGACATCCGCAGTCAGCACCAGCACCGGAATCGTCCCGTTCGGACTCTCCAGATTCCGCAGGCGGCGGATCGTCTCCACCCCGTCCATGTCCGGCATACGTAGATCCATGAGCACAGCGTCGAACCTCCCCTCCCGCAGCCGGTCAAGGGCGGCGTAACCGCTTTCCGCCAGGGTCACCAGGTGTCCCAGTTCCTTGAGCATCTCGCCGATTATCTGCCGGTTGATGGGTTCGTCGTCGACCACCAGGAGGGAGAGGGTGACTTTAGCCCCCGGATGGAGTTCAGTGGACACCCGCTGGCCGATGGGCAGTGCAAGACGCAAGGAAAAACGGCTGCCCACCCCTTTCACGCTGTTGAATTCGATGGTTCCTCCCATGATATCAGCTAGTTGCCTACTAATAGCGAGTCCTAAACCGGTGCCGCCGAAGCGGCGTGTGGTGGAGAAATCCTCCTGGATGAACGGCGTGAACAGCTGCGCATGATAGCTAACATCTATGCCGATTCCGGTATCCAGCACTGCTACCTCAAGGGCGCAGCTGTCCCCCGTTCCGTGAGGGAGGCGTTCCGCCTGCACCGTAACCTTTCCGGTTTCGGTGAACTTCACCGCATTGCCCACCAGATTGAATACGATCTGCCGCAGCCGGACCGGATCGCCTACCAGAATTTCCGGCAAGGCGGGATCGATGGCAAGCTGTAGGCCTATCCCTTTCTGGTCCGCCTGATGCCGGAAGGTCTCCACGACTCCGGAAAGGAGGGGAGCGAAAGCGAAGTCCAGGGATTCTATGTGCAGGTGGCCCGTCTCGATTTTGGCCAGATCCAGCACCTCGCTCAAAAGGGCGTAAAGATGCTCCCCTGCGCTGACCATGGAATCAACATATTCCCGTTGTTTGGGATTCAGGCCGGTTTTGCTCAAGAGCTGGTTCAGTCCGAGCAAGCCGTTCAAGGGGGTGCGAATTTCGTGACTCATGGCGGCCAGGAACTGGCTTTTGGCATAGTTGGCAGAGTCGGCCTGCTGTTTGGCTTGTTGCAGTTCGTTGTTTTTGCTATGCAGTTCTGCGGTACGTTCACTGACCTCCTTTTCCAGACGCACCGTATAGGTGTGGGACTCTTCCTTCAAGCGACCAAGATCCTGAACCATCTTCTGGAAAGAGCGTATCAGGACGACCAACTCATTGTTTGCATTGTTTTTATTGTTTTGTTCTAACGGGACGGAAAAATTGCCCCGCCCAACCTCCTGGCTAGCTTGGGAAAGGCGCAACAGGGGCTGGACAAATTGATGGTTCAGAAAACCGTACAGCAGGGGAAACAGCAACACAATGATCGCCAACGTGATCGCAGCGACCTGTCCGTAGAGAGCCCGCATCCCCTCCGTCAACTCCGCCTGATCCACCGCAGTAAAAAAATAGAGCGTGTCGCTGAGCAGGGTGCCCTTGAGCAAAAAGTCTCCTCCCATCCAGGGCAGATGATAAAAACCTCTCTCCTTGGCCAAGGCGGCCAGCTGCGACCAGTCATGATCGTCCATGCGTTCCGGCAGGTTGAGCCAACCGGGACCGACGAGGATACGCCCACTGGCATCTGTCAAAAAGGCAAAACCCCGTTGACCGATGCGCATGGGTGTCACTTGTGCCGTCAAAAAGTCGGGGCGGATGGTGACGACCAAATAGGCCTGCAAGGGCTCTTTGCCCAACCCGGCACGGGCAGGGGTCTGCACCGTCACCCGCTTGCTGGCCAGCATGGCGGCCTGACCGTTGTCTGGATTGATGATAAACTCGGTATACAAT
>JADGCR010000236.1 GCA_015228895.1 Magnetococcales bacterium | reverse complement strand
GGCTCCCAGACTTTTGATGCAGGCGTTGATCAATCCCCCCGCCTTGTTCTCCGGGACCAGATTGTCCGACATCACCACCCCCAGGGTGCGTGCCATCTCCTGGTACCAGGAGATCATCCGCCTGAAATCCTCCACCACCGCCCCGCTCCGCATGCGCGTCATGAGCACCTGTTCCGCTCCCAGCATTTCCGGAACCTCCGAGAGAATCGCCCCACCCCCGGCGGCGATGAGCTTGTCGGCGGCGTTGCCGATGACCGGATTGGCGGTGAGACCGGAAAAGGAGTCGGAAGCCCCGCACTCCGTTCCCAGCAGCAGACGACCCGCCGGCTGGGGGGTGCGGATGTTGGCGTTGACCTCCGGCAGACGGCGTTCCAGGAGGTGGAGGGCCTTTTCCACCGTTCCGGCCACGCCCCCCTCCTTCTGGATGGTCAGCCAATCCAGGGGGATGCCGGGACGGACGCCATGCTCCAGCAGACTGGCCTGCAACGCCCGGTAATCGGTCTGCTCGCATCCCAGATCGATGATCAGCGCCCCACCCACGTTGGGATGGATCAGATGGTGGCGCAACACCCGCAGGAACCGCTCGATCTGGAGGTTGCTGGCGCACCCGCACCCCTCGGTGTTGGCCAGGGAGACGATGGAATCCACATTGGGAAAACGGCGGGCCGGAGAGAAACGGGCGTTGGCCCTGGCCGCCACCTGGTTGGCCACCTGACTGGCGCACATGGAAGTCGGCACGATGATGAAGTGGTTGCGCACCCCCACCCCTCCGTCCGGACGGGCATAACCGGCGAAGGTGCGGGAACGCCAGGGTTCCCGCCTAGTGATGACCGGAGGGTTGAGGATCACCGGCGCCTCCAGGTCCACCGGGAGTTCCACCACATTCCCCCCGTGAATCCCCTCCCCCGCGGCAATGCCGGTGGCCCGACCAAACGGAACCCCGTACTGGATGACCGGCTCCCCCGCGGGGATCTCCACCAGGGCGAACCGTTCCCCCTTGCGGATGGCCCGCTTGAGCACGAGTTCCTTTCCCCCCGCGCTCAAACGGGTGCCCGCGTCGAGATCGCTCCGGCTGACCGCGACATTGTCTTTGCCGGGATGGACGATGATGAACATATTATTGAGATTTTGCTTTGACAATTGGGTGAATTGCATGTTATTGTAATCTATTTAAATGAAAAATTCCAAAAAAGGAAGACGCGATGTCCATACCCAGCAAAAAAATTGTGATTTGTGGCGCCACCGGTTTCATCGGCCGCAACATGGTGGAGTACTTCGCCACCCGGCCCGGATACGAGGTCACCGCCATCCATCACCACCGCCCGCCCTATGACTGTCCCGGCGTGCGCTGGATTTCCGCGGACCTGACCAACAACCACGACGTGGAACGCTGCCTGGAGGGCGCGGACATTCTCGTGCAGGCGGCGGCCACCACTTCCGGCTCCAAGGATATCTTGTCACGGCCTTACATCCATGTCACGGACAACGCCGTCATGAACTCCCTTTTGTTTCGGGCCGCCTTCCTGCAAAAAATCCAGCATGTGGTGTTCTTCAGCTGCTCCATCATGCTGCAATCTTCCGAAACCCCCTGGAAGGAAGAGGATTTCAACGCCAACCAGGAACTGGTCCCCGCCTATTTCGGCGCGGGCTGGACCAAAGTTTACCTGGAAAAAATGTGCGAGTTCTTCTCCCGGCAAAGCGACGTCAAGTTCACCGCCATCCGTCACACCAACATCTATGGACCGTATGACAAATACGACCTGGACCGTTCCCATTTCTTCGGCGCCACCATCACCAAGGTCATGACGGCCCGCGACGGCAAACTGGTGGTCTGGGGCAAGGGCGAGGAGAAACGGGATCTTCTGTACGTCGCCGACCTGGTGGATTTCGTGGAACGGGTCATCGAACGGCAGCGGCAGCCGTTCTCGTTATACAACTGCGGTTATGGGCAGGCCGTGGCCATCAAGGATGTCACCCGGAAAATCGTCGAGCGTTCCGGTCTCCCGCTGACCATCGAACACGATCTGTCCAAGCAGTCCATCCCCACCTACCTCTCCCTGGACTGCTCCAAGGCCGAGAAGGAACTGGGCTGGAAGGTGCGCACCACACTGGAGGAGGGCATCGACCTGACCATCAACTGGTGGAAGCAACAGATTGGAAAAAAAGCGTGAACACACAACCCGACACCATTTTGCGAGATCTCAATCTCCTCAAGAAATACGATGTCTATGCCTTCGACTACATCGAATATCCGCATAAAAGCGTCTGGACCACCCAACTGGAAGATCGGCACTACCGTGAAGCCCTGCTCTCCCTCTTCCGGCAAAACCCGGATCGGGGTCTGACGGTCTACACCCACATCCCCTTTTGCAACGAGCTCTGCTCCTTCTGTCTCTGCCACCGGCAGATCACGCAAAAATACGATGTGGTCAAAAGCTATCTGGACAACGCCCTGTTTCCGGAAATCGATCTCTATCGGCAATTCTTCGCCGCACACGCCATCCGTCCCAAGGTGAAACAGATCTACCTGGGGGGGGGGATCCCCCACCATCGTCAACGAGGAGGATTTCGACCGCCTGCTGGCGCAACTGGGCACGATCACGAATTTCGCCGAACTGGATCAGTTCCACATGGAGATCGACCCCCGCCGGGTGGACGAGGAACGGCTGAAGTTCTACCACAGTCGCGGGGTGCGGACCCTCTCTTTCGGCATCCAGGATTTCGACCCCCTGGTGCAGGAGGCGATCAACCGGATCCAACCCTACGAAATCATGGAATCCCTGCTGACGGACGCCATCCGCTCCCGGTTTTGCAGCATCAACTTCGACGTTCTCATCGGCCTGCCCAGACAGACCCCGCAAAGCGTGCGGGAGACGGTGGAAAAGGTGATCCGCCTGCAACCGGACCGGGTGTCGCTCACCTACATGTTCTACACCCCCCGTTTCCACCCCCATCAGATGCACATGAGCCGCCACGGTCTGCTGCCGGATTTCTACGAACGCAAAAAACTCTTTGTCACCGCGCTCCAGGCGTTGCAACAAAGCGGATACCTGCGCACCGGATTCGAGCACTTCGCCAAACCCGGCGACCGGGTGGCGGTGGCTCTGCAAAAAGGACAGGCCACCTACAGCTCCTTCGGGGCCACCACCGGGGAATACAACGATGTCCTGGGTCTGGGACGGGCCAGCTACAGCACCATCGGGGAACGCCACTATTTCCAGTGGGTGTACGAACAGAACCGCTACGAAGAGGCGTTGCGGGCCGGACAGTTCCCGGTGCTGCGGGGCCATCGCCTGGACGACAACGACATTCTGCGCCGGGATATCGTCAAAAGGTTGCGCACCTATTTCACCCTGGACATCCGCCACATCGAGCAGGTCTACGGACTGAACTTCCAGGATCACTTCGCGACGGAACAGACCGATCTCGCGGAATTCGTCCGCGACGGACTGGTCGAGGTGACGCCGGAACGCATCACCATGACCGAAACCGGCAAACACTTCGCCAACCTGGTGTGCAGCATTTTCGACAGCTATGCGCCGAGACCAAGATTCAACCCGGAAATTCAGACGGGCCTCCCGGCCTGACCCGGGCGCTTCCTCCAACTTTGGATTGATTGGGAACCGACCGCCATGCGTATTGGATTCATTTTTCCGAGCAGCAATTATCTCTTCGATCCATTCCGGGGGGATCCACACACCCACTATCAGATTCTGACCGTGCTGGAGGACCATTTCGGGGCGCGGGTCGAACTGAAACTCATCGATCTGCGGGGCATCGATCTGGCGGCGGCCATCTACCACATTCCCGAATGCGATCTTTACCTGCAT
>JADGCR010000235.1 GCA_015228895.1 Magnetococcales bacterium | reverse complement strand
GGGCGCCTTGGCGGCGCGGTGAGCCGGGAGTTGGGCGCTTCGGGTTACCGGGTGGGGGTGCTGTACCATCGGGAGCGGGAGGCGGCCTCGGAGTGCGTGGCGGCGATCGACCGGCAGGGGGGAGGGGCGGTCATGGCCGCGCTGGATCTGGCCGATCCCGGCTCCATGGAACGGTGCCTGCGGGAGGTGGAGATGGCGTTCGGCGCGCCTCCCGCGCTGCTGGTGCAGTGCGCGGGGCGGTTCGCCCCCACTCCGGTGGAGGCGGAGCCGGAATGGGAGGGGATCGAACGGCTGATGCGCATCAATCTTCAGGGACCGCTCTGGCTGGCGTTGCGGGTGGCCCGCACGATGAATCTCGGGGCGGGCGGTCAGATCATCCTGATGGGGGATATCTGGGGGGAGCGTCCTTTGCGCGGTCATGCCGCCTACAGCGCGGCCAAGGCGGGACTTCTGATGGCAACGCGGGCGCTGGCAAAGGATTTCGCCCCCCGGGTTCGGGTGAACGCCATCGCTCCGGGGGCGTTGCTGCCTCCTGAGACTCCGCACGGACCGAGCGCGGAGGGATACCGTCAACTGCTGGCCCGCACCCCCCTGGCGGAACAGGCCGGTCCGCAAGCGGTGCTGCATGCCCTGCGCTACCTGTTGGACGCCCCCTTCGTGACCGGAGAGATCCTGCGGGTGGATGGGGGCCGTCTGCTGCACTGAATCTTTTCGATTCCGTTTATGGCAGGGACACGTCCGATGAACGGCAATCCTTCGTTGCACAAGCGGCTGGCCTGGGGTCTGGGCTGGGTGCTGATCGGGGTGCTGACGGTGCAGTGGGTGGTGGTGACCCTGGCGATCAGGCATGTGACCCAGGAGTATCTCCTCTCCCGCCTCACCCACGACGCCGAACATCTGTTCGCCCTGCTGGAATGGTCGCCGGAGGGGGCGGCGCGGCTGTCGGCGGATCGGGTCGATCCCATCTACCTTCGACCCTGGTCCGGTCATTACTACCTGGTACGCGTGGGGGAGGGCGTGTTGCGTTCCCGCTCCCTGTGGAACGGGGAGCTGCGTGTCGATGACCGGGGAGCCCCCGGAGAGGATGGGGTGGCTTTGGGCATCGGTCCCCATGCCCAGCCGGTGCTGATGTTGACCAAAACCCAGGTTTTGCGACAGCGCACGGTGAGGATCACCGTGGCGGAACGGGTGAGCCAACTCGAAGAGCAAGTCCGGCTGCTGCAAATCGCTCATGGCGGGATCTCGCTCCTGGCGATCCTGTTGTTGCTGCTGTTGCAGCGTCACTGGCTGCGCCGCGCCCTGCGTCCCCTGGAACTGGCCAGGGAAGAGGTGGAGCGCTTGGAGAGCGGTGTGTCGCAGGCCCTGCCCGAGACCGGGATTCCGGGGGAGGTTCTGCCGCTGGTGAAGGAGATCAACCGGCTGGTGTCGGTCATGCGGCGTCGGCTGGAGCGCTCCCGTCAGGCGGCGGGCAACATGGCTCATGCCATCCGGACCCCCCTTACGGTCATCCAGCAGTGGATCGGTGGAGAGGAGCTGGATTCCCATCCGCAACTGCGCGAGAAGATTTTCGGTCAGATCGCCGCGATCCGTTCCCTGACCGGGCGCGAGTTGAAAAAGGTGCGCATGGCGGGTAGCGACGGCGCTTCCGCCCGGGTGGCGATCGGAGCGGAGCTGTCCACCCTGGTCGAGGTGATCGGTCGGGTGCATCAGGCGCGCGGGTTGTACATCGAGAGTCGGATTCCCGAGGCGTCCCTGGTCTGGGTCGACCGGGAGGATCTGCTGGAGTTGGGCGGCAATCTGCTGGACAACGCCTGCAAATGGGCACGCGCACGGGTACGCTTCACGGTGCGTTGCGATGAGGGGATGCTCGTCATGCTGGTGGAGGATGACGGTCCCGGCTGCGATCCCGCCGAATTTCCGTGCATTCTGGAGCGCGGCGGACGGGCGGATGCCGCCACTCGCGGGTATGGCATCGGGTTGTCGGTGGTGAACGAAATCGTCGCCGATTACGGCGGCTCCCTGGAGCTGGGAGCGCCCGGTGAGCTGCCCGGCTTCAGGGTGCGGATCTCGTTGCCCCTGAAGGGGGCACGGGGATGACAGGGAGGGTGGAGGAAGCGGTGTGGCCCGGAAAGCGACCGTTTTTGTTTAGATTCTTTCACAAGCTCTCATGCCAATTTGCCTTCATGGGAGCAACTGCGTTGGTTGCGTCGCTCACTCCTGGCCGTACTGGCCGTACTGTCTCGTCGCTCGCTCCTTGCCGCCTTGTTCCGCCGTTGACTGCAAATTGGTAACAGCGCTTCCCGTCGCGTTTTGCAATCGGGCCGGAAATCGGTTATGGTGGCGGAATGGGTGCGGAAATCACGGATCAGCGGGGTGAAACCGGTGCGGCGATTGTTGGGATGGTTGACGGTACTCCTGGTGCTTTCCTGGACGGAGACGGCGCGGGCGGAGAGCAGCGGGCGGTTGGTGGTGTTCACCACCGAGTATTGCACCTACTGCAAGGAGTTCATGGAAAACGTCGCCCCACACTATTCGAAGACCCGGTTGGGCAGGCGCTTTCCCATGACCCAAGTGGACAATTTCTCGCCCCCCGGGGAGTGGGAGGACAAAGCCTGGCAGATTCGTTTCTATCCCACGTTTCTGGTGCTGGATCAGGCTGGCAGGAGCCTGGGCGAGTTCAGGGGCTATCGGGGTGAGGAGCCTTTCTGGGGTGAATTGGAGGGGATCGTGGCCCGGATTCCCTCCGGGCGGTGATGGCCATTGATCAAGGAACGGTGGGCGGAATGTCGTTTTTTGCGCGTCTGAAGGAAGGGCTTTCCAGGACCAAGGAGATCCTGAACACCCCCATCGAGGATCTCTTCACCGGCGGCAAGGTGGACGAGGCCCTGCTGGAGGAGTTGGAGGATCATCTGGTGATGGCGGATTTCGGCGTGGAGACCGCCGCCCGGATCGTGGCCGAGGCCCGGGAGCGTCTGGACCGCAAGCAGAAGAAGGATGGCGCTGCCCTGCGGGCGGTGCTGCGGGAGACCATCCGGGATCGTCTGGAGGCGATTCGCACCGCCACCCCGTTGCCGGCCCGGAGCGCGCCCTGGGTGATCCTGGTGGTGGGGGTGAACGGGGTGGGCAAGACCACCACCATCGGCAAGCTGGCCGCCTTCATGAAATCCCGGGGCGAGCAGGTGCTGATCGCGGCCGGGGATACCTACCGGGCCGCTGCCGTGGCCCAGTTGCAGCAATGGGGGGAGCGCAGCGGATGCCAGGTGATCTCCCAGGGTCAGGATGCGGATGCCGCTTCGGTGGTCTACGACGCCCTGGCCGCGGCCAAGGCCCGGCGCGTGGACGTTTTGATCGCCGATACCGCCGGACGGCTCCACACCAAGAGCAACCTGATGGAGGAGTTGCGCAAGATCAAACGGGTGCTGGGCCGCATCGATCCTCTGGCCCCCCATGAGACCCTGCTGGTTCTGGACGGCACCACCGGCCAGAATGCCATCAGCCAGGTCAAGACCTTTCATGAGGCCATCGGCATCACCGGGCTGGTGGTGACCAAGCTGGACGGCACCGCCAAGGGGGGGGTGGTGGTGGGATTGAGCGAGCAGTTCAAGCTGCCGGTTCGCTATGTGGGGGTCGGGGAAGGGGTGGAGGATCTGCGTCCCTTCGATGCCCAACAATTCGTCGATGCCCTGTTCGATCCGTGATACCAATTCGCATTCATAGGAGTAACTGCGTTGGCTGCGTCGCTCACTCCTCGCCGTACTGGTTTGTACTGTCGCGTCGCTCGCTCCTTGCCGCCTTGTTCCTCCGTCGACTGCAAATTGGTATCAGCCCTGACGCTCG
>JADGCR010000234.1 GCA_015228895.1 Magnetococcales bacterium | reverse complement strand
GGAGAATTCGGGCCGAGAGAGAATGAGGAACGCGGTTTTCGGTGTTCTCTGGTCCGGGTTCAGACCGAAAGGAATTCCAAACCGGTTCTGGTAACCATTGGAAACATTGGACTTTTCAGGCACAAAAAAAGCCGCCCTGGTAGGCGGCTTTAATTTTGAGACTTTCTTAATAACTTTAATTGGTGGAGGTGAACGGGATCGAACCGATGACCTCCTGCTTGCAAAGCAGGCGCTCTCCCGACTGAGCTACACCCCCATGGTACAGAAAGGAATTTCTCCTTTCCGAGCTAATGGCTTGTCTGACGCGACTTCTGGATTGATTGCGAGGCGGGGTGGTGGGCCTAAGTGGAGTTGAACCACTGACCTCACGCTTATCAGGCGTGCGCTCTAACCATCTGAGCTATAGGCCCTCGCGATGAATCCGCACTTTTTTAGCCGAAAAGAATCAGAACGTCAAGCCCTTGTTGCAATGAGATGCAATTTTCAAGCTTTTCGCTGTTTCACGCCAGGAAGGTTACATTCAACTTGCCCCCGTTGCACCGCCCCCATTTCCTGGACACAAGTTTGCAATGACTGCCTGGTCCCGAGTGGTTGATCGGGGCCGATTCCCACAATCCCACAGGGCCAGGTGGACGCGCTGAGGGCCAGTGCCCTGTAAAATTGTGGAAAACGGCGCGCTCCCTCCTCACGCCACCCGCTGCATCCTGCTGGCCACCATCCACGCCTCCCGGGCCTGAAACAGGCTTGAAAAGCCATTCTTCTTCACCAGCCAGGAGCGGTTGTACCGCTCCACGAACTCCCGGATGGCCTCACGCTTTTCATCGACGTTACGGTGGATGCGGCCATGGACCACCTGTTCCTTCAGGGGTCCGGTTGAACCGTTCCACCACCCCTTTGATCTGAGGCTGCTCCACAAAGACGTAACCGGGCCGGATCCCCCAGAAATCACCTGATTGAAAAAATGATCCGCAATATACTGCGAACCATGATCCATGCGCAGCATCAGCCCCCGGACCACACCCGCCTCCTCGCCGCCATACAGGTCTGACCAGCACCATGGAAATGGGCTCCAGGGCCTCGTACAGGTCACCGCGCTTGACTACATGCCAACCCACACATTCGGAGTTCCAGTGCTCCACCTCCGGGAAGATCCAAACCCAGCACTCATCAACCATCTGAACCCGAACCCCATCCGTGCCCCACATGGTCCCAGGTGCATCCGTGATGATCCGGCCATCATGGAAATCGGCGGCGCACGACGGCCCCGATGCGGCGAGAGCAGATGATTCTCTCGCATCAGACGCAACACCCGGTTCCTTCCCACCGGTAGACCATCCTGAAGCAGCTCATCATCGCCAATCCGGGGCTTCGGACCACGCCGGAACGGTTGCAAACCTGGCTCAAGCTCACGTCGTCCGGCATAAAACGTCGAGCAGGGCAGATTCCAGACGCGGCAGCCCCTCTGAACCCCGTAAGACCGACCCGTCCCGAAGGAGATCACTCCGCTCATCTGCGCGACCTCCGAACCACTAAAAGGCGAACAGACTCCAGACCATGGATCTTCCGAAAGAGCAGAGCAGTTCGTTCTCCATGGGCAGATCACCGATCCGATCCATGGCCCCGGACAACTCCACCATCAGAGGATCGTCCCGCCGCGACTTCAAGGCCGCGCCCATCCCCGTCAACACCCGATCCCGCCAAGCTTCAAGACGGTAGAGCTCCACACCCAACTCCCGGGAGAGATGATCCATGGACTCCCCACGAAGCAGCGCAACACGGCATCTCGCTTCCGAACCGCCGGTCCACCTCTGCCGGGGTCCCAACGAAACACGGCCACTGGACATCCTCCATGAGGCATCCGTTTGGCTCAGTTCAGTGTCCAGAAAAAAAAGAGCTAACTTATGAACATTTTTGAGGAAAGTCACAACAAAAGCGGCTTGACAGATTCCATCTGCCAAGCCGCTTTTGTTGTTCTGAAAACGTTCCCTATGTGCGATCAAGTTGCCGTGAATCCGGAACAACTTCATGTCAAGACCGCGCGAGAAGGATCGCCGCCCATCCAGACTCCTATGGGCGGCGATCTCTTATCCGGGGTCAGAATTTCTCGAAGTCGTCGTCCGCGTTGCCCTTCATGTCCAGATGAATTCCACCCCCATCGTGACTCTGGGCGTGCCTGGCAGGAACCGGAAGGGCCTTGCGGCTGCTCTGCTGCCCAGACCGGGGCGCCGGGATGGCACGAACCACCTTCTTCACCACCGGAACGCCGGAATCCTTGAGCGGAGGCAACTTGAACTCCCGGCCCAGCGAGAAGAAGCTGATCGCCTGCTGCAACAGCCGCGCCTGTTCGGACAAGGCCTCGGCGGTATTGGCCATCTTCTCGGACGCCGCCGCATTCTGCTGGATCACCGAATCCAACTGCTGAATGGCGCTGTTGATCTGACCAGCCCCTTGGGTCTGCTCGCGGCTCGACACCGAGATTCCCTGTACCAAACCCGCAGTCTTCTGAATGTCCGGAACCAACTGCCCCAGCAGAATCCCGGCCCGCTCGGCGATGTCCACACTCGATCCGGCCAGTTGGGTGATCTCGCCAGCCGCCGTTTGGCTGCGTTCCGCCAGTTTGCGCACCTCAGCCGCCACCACGGCGAATCCCTTGCCATGCTCCCCGGCCCGCGCCGCCTCGATGGCCGCATTCAGCGCCAGCAGATTGGTCTGACGGGCAATCTCCTCAATGATGGTGATCTTCCCGGCGATCTCCTTCATGGCGGACACGGCGTCGGTCACCGCCTTGCCACCATCACGGGCGTCGCTGGATGCCTTCTGGGCGATCCGTTCGGTCTCCTGGGCATTTTCCGTGTTCTGCTGGATGTTGGAGGTCATCTCCTCCATGGCCGCCGAGGTCTCCTCGATGGAGGCCGCCTGCTCGGTGGCACCCTGGGAGATCGACTGGGAACTGTCGCTCAACGAACCGCTGCCCTGGGAAACATGGGCCGCCGCCTCCATCACCCGACCCACGATGGTGCGCAACTCCTCCACCATGCTGCGGGAGGCATTGAGGGTCTGGCCGATGTCATCAGAGGTACGGGCTTCCGGGGGCAACTCCACAGTCAGATCCCCCTTGGCCACATGGCCGATCAAGGAACGGATCTGCCGCACCGGCTGAATCGCCAGACGATTGACCAGAATGAAGATGATCGCCGCAATGGCCGCCAGAATCCCCGCACACAGCAGGGCGATGTTGATCATGGCATCCCGGACCGAATTCTGCATGGGCTTCAAGTCGGCGATGATCTCAAATGCCCCCCGCTGCTCGCCGGCGCTCCATCCCTCCATCTTGATGCCGAGGGGATCGTAACCCTTGCCCTCGGGATAGTCCTTGTCGGTGCCGTGGCAGATCATGCAATCCTGTTTGAGCACGATGGGACGCATGTAACGAAGGGCATTGCTCGCCTCATCCACCTGCCACAGTTCGTTCAAGTTGCCCTTGTCCATCTTCTCCAGCATCGTTTTTTCGAGGGGAGATGCCTCGTTCTTGGGATTGCGCGCCCCGATTCGGGTCACCCGGAACTCGTAGCTGGCATCCTTGGCCTTCTGCGCCCCGATGGTCCAGGAGGCGACAATGGGAATGGTGTTGTAGAAACGGGTCTGACGGGCCGCCTCGATGATGTCGGCGGTGCTCTTGGCCCCTTTCTTGGCCACAGCCTCCTGGGCCTCCTTGAGCAATCCGGGATCGAAGCTCTTCGCGGCTCCCAGACTGCCCATGAACGCACGGGCGCCCTCGGTCTGAATGGTGATCGCCTGTGCCTGGTGAATGATCGCCTCCATGGCATCCGACTCGATCCGGT
>JADGCR010000233.1 GCA_015228895.1 Magnetococcales bacterium | reverse complement strand
CCAAGCCACGGGGCAAGGGTGCAGCATACGATCAACGCAAATCGCAACATTCTCCGGTTTCCTTTTCCTGGCGGACAGTTGTACAACGGATCTACAGCGACAGTATCCAGCGGATGAACTCTTTCAGATGTTCGGGATTGTCGAAGTCGGTCTTTTTGTGATCCTCTTCGGTGCCATCCGCAAGCTTGACTTTGGGGGTGGTGGTCAGGTGCTTGAAGAGTTTCTCCTCGGCCTTGGCGTCGCCCTTGTATTTTTGCGCGACCTTGTTGTAGGAAGGCCCGTTCTTGGACTTCTGGATGGAGTGGCACTTGGTGCAGTCGTTGCGCTTGAGGACTTCAAGCGCCGATGCGGCGTCCAGTTCCCCATGAGCGGTCCTGGTCAAAAGAGACGAACCGAGAACGCATCCCGTGATCACCAGCCACGATACCATCGATTTATGCATTGGATTCCTGACCATTGATTGGATTTTGCGCCACGCACACCTGATTGCGTCCCGAACGTTTGGCCTGATACAGGGCGTCGTCCGCGGCCTTGAAAATTTCCGCCTGCGTCCTGGCCTCCGGCAAATGCCGGGGATAGGCCACCGCGCCAATGCTGATGGTGACTTTGAGGCCATCCACCAGCAGTTCCTCCACCCGATGCCGGAAACGCTCGGCGGCGATCAACAACCCCTCCAGGGGGGTGTTGGGGGCGATGACGCAGAACTCCTCTCCACCGTAACGACAGCAGAAATCGATGTCGCGGAACGATTTTTTCATGGTGTTGGCGATGGCCTGCAACACCCGGTCCCCCTGGTCGTGGCCGTGGGTGTCGTTGAACTTCTTGAAGTGATCCACATCGAACAGCAGCAGTCCGAACGGCACGCCGTAGCGCTTGCCCCGCTGAAATTCCGCCTGGATCAGTTCGTCGAAATGGCGCCGGTTGATCAGTTTCGTCAGGCCGTCCGTGTTGGAGAGGTCCCGCAACTGCAATTCCAGTTTCTTCTCTTCGGTCACATCCCGGATCAGGGCGGCGGAACCGATGATTTCTCCCGCCTTGTCCTTGATGGAGGCGGCAAAGAAATTGAAAACCTTCTTGTTGAAAACGATCGTCTCCGGCATATCGTAACCGGACCTTTCCAGATACTGCTGCACATAGTCGGGATCGTCCACCAGGTTCAGAAAGCCCCCCTGGACGATCTCCTCCTCGGTTTTGCCCAGCAGGCGCAAGGCGGCGGGATTGACCAGCACCACCTTCCCCTCCCGATTGGTCCCCACGATCCCCTCGCGGGCGCTGAGCAGGATCGTCATCAATTTTTCCTGCTCGTTTTGCAGTCCGTCGTGGGCGAGTCTCAGTTGATGGGCCATTTGGTTGAAGATGGTCGCCATCTGTCCCAGTTCGTCCTGGCCGATGACCGGAACCTGGGACTCCATGTTGCCGTCCGCCACGTGCATCATCGCCCTGGTCACCCTGGAGATGGGGTGGACCAGGCTGTTGACCAGCAGAAAGGCGATGGCGATCATGAGAATGATCAACACGATGGCCATGTTGGAGGCCAGCTCGGTGCGTTGGCGTCCAAAGGTCCGGGTCTGCTCCGAGGCGCTGCCCATATCCTTGCGCACCTGGTTGAAATGGTACTCCACCAGAAATTCGATGGCCTGATTCGCCTCTTCCATCGCCTCGACCTCCTCGTCGGAGTGGGCGTTCCGTCCCGTGCTTTTCCAGGCGGCGACGGTGGCCAGAAAGGCGGTGCGGTAGTCGTGGATGTGGCGCAGGATCCCCTTGGGGGCCTTCAGCTCCCTGTCGTGGCCGGAAATCTTTTCCAGTTCCGTGAGTTGATCGAGTTTTTCCAGGAATTCGTTGAAGTATTTCTGATGATCTTCCGTCAGGGTGTCGTTGGGGGCGAGGCGGAAATTGTACTCCACGTCCCGCATCAGGGAGAGGTTGTGGGACAACTGGTAACCCAGGGTGAAGCGGGTGAAGTCCTCGGCGATCAGGCGTTCGTAGTTCTCCCCGACCTGCTTCATGCTGAAGTGGTAGACAACGACGATGCCGAAAAAAAAGCTGACGATCACCATGAATCCCAGGGTGAATTTTTGCCAGATCAACAAGCGATTGAACAGGTTCATCACACCATTTTCCCGAGAGGATGCGAAACGCGACGCGCCACTGATGTGGTCTCCCCTGCTTTTTACCGGCAAAAGTGATCCAATGTCAAATGTTTGCGCAAAGGATGCGCTCTTTCAGCCAGATCGGCTGCACCGTAAAGGTCATCTCCACACGCAGGGCGTGCAGGGGGAAGGGGATCTGATGCGGATGCAGCTTGACGGCATCCTTTTCCGTGCAGACCAGCGCCTCGGCCCCGTGGCGTCGGGCCTCGTCCAGCAGTTGCCGGATTTCTGCCGGGGTGAAAAAGTGGTGGTCCGGGAAAGGGCGCAGGGGGCAGAGCGGGATGTCGAGGGTCCGCAGGGTTTGCAGGAAACCGTCCGGCGCGGCGAGGGCGCAGAAGGGCAGGAGCGGCCCGGTCAGGGCGTCCAGGGGGAGGGGCGTGACGGGTTCGTGGAGCGGGATCCAGGCCGTGGGGCGATGGGTGGCGGTCATGACGGGTTTGTCCGGGAAATTTTTTTGAAGATATCGCAGCGTATCGTCCGTTGCCGTCGGGTCGTCGGCGCGGGTGAGGACAATGGCGTCGCAGCGCCGCAGGGCGGAAGGGAACTCCCGCAGCAGCCCACCGGGGAGAAGTCGGCCATTGCCGAAGGGACGGCGGGCGTCCAGGAGGACCAGATCCAGATCCTTGTCCACATCCAGCCGCTGGAAGCCGTCGTCCATGAGAACGAGGTCGCATTGGAACCGCTCCACCGCATGGCGGATGAGGAGGGGGCGATGTTTGCCCGTCAGGAGCGTGACCCCTGGCAGGGCGCGGGCCAGCAGACAGGCTTCGTCCGCGGCCATGGGGGGGTGGAGCCGTTGGCCGTCGGGGTCGGCCACCACGGTCACCGGTTCACGGGAACGTTGCCGATAGCCCCGGCTCACGATGGCGACGCGTCGTCCCCGTTGTTGCAGCAGACGCGCCAGCCACAGGACCATGGGGGTTTTGCCGGTCCCCCCGGTGGTCAGATTGCCCACGCTGATCACCGGGCAGGGAGCGCGGCCGGGGCGGATGAAAAAGGGACGCGTCCACTGAAGCGCGCCGTAGAGGGTGCCGATGCCACCCAACAGACCCAGCGCTCCCCGGGCTGGCCAGGATGCCGGAGCGCGTCTGCCGTCGAGCCAGGGCAGGAGCTGGAGGGGGTTCATGCCACCACCTCCACGATTGCGGCCAGGGCGCGCTCCAGGGCGCCCACGTTGGCCGGGATCACCGAGCGGGCCGCGTCGCTCATGCGTTGGTGCCGCTCCGGGGAGTCCAGGAGGGTGGTGGCCATGGCGAGCAGTTCCCGGTGATCATGCACCCGTACCGCGCCTCCGGCCGAAAGCAACTGGGCGGAGATGTCGGCGAAATTGAAGGTGTGGGGACCGAACGCCATGGGGACGCCCCAGGCGGCGGCTTCCAGCATGTTCTGGCCGCCGTGGGGCACCAGGGTGCCGCCGATGAAGACGAACCGGGCCAGTTGGTACAAACCGGAGAGCCAGCCGATCTCATCCACCAGCAGGACGGGGGCGGTCCAGGCGCCGTGGGTCTGGGAGAAGCGTTGAAACGCGACGCCCCGTTGTTCCAGCAGGGCCATGACCGCCGGGGCGCGTTCCGGATGACGGGGGACCAGGATCAGACGCGGATTGCCGGGATGGGGCAAAAGTTGCCGGAAGACCTCCAGGAGGATCTCCTCCTCCCCCGGATGGGTGCTGGCCCCGATCCACACCGGTTGGGCGGGAG
>JADGCR010000232.1 GCA_015228895.1 Magnetococcales bacterium | reverse complement strand
AATCGTTGACCGTCACCAAGTGAACCCCGCGCCCCGTCAAGGCATTGAGGTACATGGGAAGGGTTGCCACCAAGGTTTTTCCCTCGCCGGTTTTCATTTCGGCGATCTTGCCCTGATGCAGCACGATGCCGCCCACGAGTTGCATATCGAAGTGGCGCAGGCCGATGGAGCGCCGACTCGCTTCCCGGACGGCGGCGAAGGCTTCCGGCAGCAGGTCGTCCAGGCTCTCGCCCCTGGTGAAGCGTTCTTTGAAGAGGATGGTCTTTCCCTTGAGTTCTTCATCGCTCAGACGCTGGAAATCGGGTTCCAGGGCGTTGATTTTCTGAATGATGGGATTCAGTGTTTTCAGATAACGATCATTACTGGATCCGAACAGTTTGCGGGCAATGGCACCAAACATAAAGCGGGCATCCTTGAGATGATGGGTATGGCATGCGTTGAGCCTGGAAAAATTGTCAACTTAGCACACATTAAAATGTGAGGCAACCCATTGCCAAGCAAATTTGGCTGGCGGTACGAGGGTCAACTCCAGAGCCGTTTCTTCCTGAAGCATGACCGATTGCAATCATCTCGTTTCCCGTTGTATCGCGTTGATTCCCGTCTCGGTCCCATCTGAATCGTGTCAAGCGGAATTTTGTGGACGCCTCCGGTCATTCTCGGATACCTTGGTCAAGAGAGGGGAGTCACTTCCCTCCTCCCTATTGGATGATGAGTCGGACAACCGGAAAAGGTGGATGATGGACAAGACGACGACCCTGCTGGATAAAATTGAATTTTTTTCCAATTTCACCGAAGTGGAGAAAAAACGGATTCTGTGCGCGGAGCACCATTTCGTCCGTTTTCATCCGGGCGAATATCTGATCCGGGAGAACGAGATCGACAATGTTCTGTTCATCATCCTCAAAGGCACCGCCCACGTCGTCCGGGAGTCCCGTCCCGGCCATGTGCTGGCCATTTTGACGCCGGGCATGGCGGTGGGGGAGATTTCGTTTCTCACCCATCGACGCCGAATCAGCAACGTGATCGCGGATGACGAGATGGTCTGTTTCAGCATCAACGGCTTGACCATGGATGATCTCTCCTTGCATCTCCAGAACAAAATCAAGGATCAACTGATCGAAATTCTGGTGGGGCGTCTGGATCAGACCAATCAGACCCTGTTGGACACGGTTTCCGCCATCGAGGGGATGGTGTTTACCGTCGCTTCCAGGTAGACCCGCGTGGCGTTCATGGATGCTGGACCGCTCGCGCTTTTTTTGGGTTCCCTGCTGGCGGCCACCCTGCTGCCCCTCTCGTCCGAGGCGCTTTTGGCGGGGTTGTTCCTGTCCGGGGAGTATCCGGCCTGGGGTCTCTGGCTGGCGGCCACCCTGGGGAATGTGGCCGGGGCGCAGGTCAACTGGTTCCTGGGGCGTCACCTCCTCCGTTTCCAGGGGCGCCGATGGTTTCCAGTCTCGTCCCGGGCCATGGAACAGGCCGGGAAGCGGTTTCGCGGCTGGGGGGAGTGGAGCCTGTTGCTGGCGTGGGTGCCGGTCATCGGCGATCCGCTCACTTTCGTCGCGGGAGCCTGCGGCGTCCCCTTTCCCCGTTTTTCCCTGCTGGTCGCCCTTGGCAAGGGGGCGCGCTATCTGGCCCTGCTCGCCGCGCTTTAGGCGCGCAGGATGAACCGCTCGTAATAATCGTCCAGAATGCCGCACAGACGGGCGTTCTTGGCGTCGTTCAAGATGTCGCTTTCCGTCAATCCGGCCTGGTACAGGTGGGTCAGCATGCTGCTGTAGGCGCGGGGAATCCCCTTGAGCAGGTCGAGTTTGATGCGGGTCAGATCGGCACTTTCAAACATGGTCTCTCCCTCCTGGTGGTCGCTGTGGCAAGACTTAATGAAAATAAGCAAAAAATATGCCTAAATAAACCGTCAAAGGGGTGCCGTTTGGCATTAATTGCCTTGGTGTCAAGAGGGCGCAAAGGGTAAAATCTCCATGACGCATTTGCCATCTTCACGCACCGGACCTAATGGAACGAGCCAACATGCATCAGGCGGATGAACTGACTTTCGCGCAAATCCAGGTGGGGGACACCTTCCGGGTGGAAAGAACCTTCTCCACCGAGGACCTGGATCGCTTCGCCGCTTTGACCGGCGACCACAGTCCGCTGCATATGGATCAGGGATACGCCCTCTCCGCCGGCTTCGAGGGGCGGGTGATTCATGGCATGCTGCTCGCTTCCCTCTTTTCCAACCTCGTCGGCATGCGGGTTCCGGGCAGGCACGCCTTGTATCTGGCGCAGGATCTGGCTTTCCGTCGCCCGGTGCTGGCCGGGGAGAGCGTCACCGCCATTGCCCGCGTGGTGGGCAAGAACCCCTCCACCCGCACCATTTTGTTGGCCACGGAGATCCGCAACGCCCAGGACCAGATCGCGGCGGGGGGTATGGCGCGGGTCAAGATTCGGGACGGGGAGCCCGTTGACGAATCCCAGGACGCCGTCGTTCCCCTGGCCCATCCGGGACGCAGGGCGGTTCTGGTGGTGGGGGGGTCCGGGGGCGTCGGTTCCGCCACCGCGCGCATTCTGGGCGCGGGAGGGTGGTCCGTGGCGGTCCATTTTCACCAGAATGGAGATCGGGCCCGGCGGGTGGCGCGGGAGATCAACGAGCAGGGGGGAGAAGCCTTCGCCGTGGGCGGGGACGCGCGGGAACCCGTGGCGGTGGAACGGATGCTGCAATCCGTCCTGCACCGCTTTGGCCGCCTGGATGGACTGGTCAACGGGGCCATGGGGGAACTCCATCACCACACCATCCAGGAGGTGGACTGGTCCCACTTCGCCGGCCACCTGGATTTTCAACTCAAGGCCGTGTTCCAGTTGTGCCGGGCCGCCCAACCCCATCTGCAGAAAACCGCCGGAGCGGTGGTCAACATCCTCTCCCAGGTGGTCTGGGAGGCCCCGCCTCCCCTCATGGCCGATTATGTGGCGGCCAAGTATGCCCTCAAGGGGTTCTCCAAGGCCCTGGCCGTGGAGTGGGCCGGGGAGTCCG
This sequence comes from Magnetococcales bacterium, assembly GCA_015228895.1. Next base: position 829 of record JADGCR010000232.1, on the reverse strand, counting down.
TCCGGGTCAACACCGTCTCTCCGGGATTGCTGCGCACCGAATTGACGGAACACCTCAACGAGCGGATCTTCAAGAGCGAAGCGGCCCGCACCCCGTTGCGCCGTCTGGCCACCCCGGAGGATGTCGCCCGCGCCATCGCCTTTCTGCTGGGTGACGAAGCCCGGTTTCTCACCGGCGTGGACCTCCCCGTCACGGGGGGGCAAACCATGAACTGATGATCAAATCCTCCTCACTGCCGGGTATCGCCCTCAGCCGCTGGCGAGCCGGTTCCCCCAGGGAACACTATTGGGCGGCGCGCCAGCACATGGCCAGTTTGTGGGGCTTGCGACACCATCCCGACTTTGCACGGCTGGCGTGGCGGGATCAACGCGCCTACCTGACCGGCGGGGCGCGACCCGTGGCCGGGAGGTGTCGGGAACGGGCCGCGCTGGCCGCCGACTGGCTGGTGCGGGCCTGGCGGAGCACCCCGGACGACGGGGTCTCGTTGGGGTGTTTCCCCTGCGATGGCACGGTTTGGCGTCCTTCCTATCCGGAGACCACCGGCTACATCATCACCTCGTTGTTGCGTTACGCCCGTCAGTTCGACGACCCGGCGATGGGGGAGAAGGCCCTGGCCATGGCCCGTTGGGAGGTGGCGATTCAAATGGCCAGCGGCGCGGTTCAGGGCGGGCCGGTGCTCCCCGCCACGGCTCAAACCCCCGCCGTGTTCAATACCGGCATGGTGCTGGACGGCCTGTGCACGACCCTGGAGACGCGGACCGACCCGGACCTGCTGAACGCCGCGTTCAGGGCGGCGGATTTTCTGCTGGGGGATCTGGGGCCGGACGGC
>JADGCR010000231.1 GCA_015228895.1 Magnetococcales bacterium | reverse complement strand
CGAAAAAGAGCGCTCTGGCCCGGCGCACCATGGGTTCCATGGCCTGCCGCAAAAAACCGGGCAGTCGCGGGATCAGGCTGGATTCGCTCACTTGCAACATCGTAAACAGGTGCGCCTGGCAGGAGCGCGCGAACTCCCTTCCCGCTCCGGCGAACCGCCTCAAGCGGGTATCCCGTGACCGCCCGGTCAACAGTTGGGAGCCGGCCCTGTCGGGCTGAAACAAGGCGGTGGGTCTGATAATGGCGGACAATGTGTTGTGTTGCTCGCACATGCCGTCCTTTTTGCGACGATACAGCATGAACGCATCGTCGATCACTTTGTGCTTGTATCCTGAGGCGACCGTTTCGCAGTTCCAGTGCCAGTCCTCATAGCCAAACCCGGTCAACGCCACCTGCGTGGGCTGATAGGGGCACCGCTCATAGATCTTGCGGCTTGCGGCGCTGCAGGTGTCCCAGAAATTATGCACCAGCCATCCGGCTGGATCGTAGTGATCACTCTCCTGATCATGCTGGCGCACGATTGTATACCGGTCGTCGCCGAAAATCATCTTGGTCGCCGGGTGCAGAATGACATCGTTTCCCCATTTTCTGATATAATGAAACGAACGCTCCAGCCAGTTGCTTGAGTAGTAGTTGTCTCCGTCAAGCATCACCAGTATGGCGCCCGCCGCGTTGGAGACTCCGGCGTTTCTTGACAGGCCAGGATCGCGATGACTGACTTCGATGGCGCGGGCCTGACTGGACAACTCAGGGTGCGCCAGAACGACCGCTCTCGTTTCGGGGTCCGCGCAGTCCAGCACCGCGACCAGCTCACTGACGATGCCATGGTCTGCCGCGTCACGCCGCATTCTGCCGATGGCCGTGAGGGTGGTCCGGGCCAACGCTTTTTCGTTATGAAAAGTGACGATCACGGAAACCTCAATCATTCCGCCTCTCCAGCGCAGCAGCCATGCGGCATTACAGTTTGATCCAGCCGGCGGGCGTCAGATCCACCGTCTTGAACCGGTCGCTCACAAACCAGCGGTCCGGCGCAACCACCATCTTGTCTTGGGAGGGATTCAGCCAGGCCCCCCACCAGCTGAAGGTGCTGTTGGCGATGATGTGGTGTTGGCACTGGCTCATCAGCCGCATATCATTATAGCTTTCCGGGCCGGAGTTGTGCTCGATGAAAACACATGGAAAGGGCTGGAGGGGCAGATGCGCTCTGGCCCAGGGGATGTCGTCGGAAAAGACGAAGAAATGGGGTCGGGCGCAACGCGCCGCGATCCATGCGATCGCTTTTTGATAATACTCCAGAGGGGTGACGCCCAGAACATGGAGGTTCATCGGGTGGAGGTAGTCACTCCGGCGCACATGCAGGCTGACGGCCTCGCAAGAACGCATGCGCCGTTGCAAGGCGGCATTTTCTTTGGACAGAGGCAGCTTGAAGGCAAAATCCCGCCGGATGGTTTCCTGGTGCGCGGCGAAATATTTTTCGCTTTGCCAATAACCGATATAATATTTATTTTCTGGAGACGGTAACGCCTCCGGCCAGAAGTGGTGATGAGGCTCAATCATCAGGGCGCTGCCGCGCAGCCAGGAAAACCGGCTGCCCGCCAACCTGGAATAGGCCCCGCCAAGCGTGCGCCATCCGTGCACCTTCCACAGGTCATGGGCGTCGGGTTCGCGGATTGCGATGTCGAAGAGTCGCGCCAGCTCGAAGCCGTTATGCCATGTGCGCTCCTGGCGATAGGAGATCAGATCCAGCCGCAGTTCGGTCCCATGGGTCAGGGAGAGGGCGCGTCCGAAGGCGTATTGAAACATCTGATTGCCAAGACCGCTGAGCATATGCATGATGATCATGATCGAGATCCTTGCTGAAGGTCACAACCCCTGGGATGCAGCCAGTTGTTGAAAGATGCCTCCGGGACGTTGCATGAGTTCCTGCCAACTGCCACTTTCGACGATGCGTCCCTCCTGCAGCACGAGAATGCGATCCGCGATCCGGGCGGTGTTGATGCGATGGGTGACCAGCAGCATGGAGGTCTGGTGGCGCAGGGCGTCCAGGGAAGCGTGCACCTGACTTTCCGAGAGGCTGTCCAGGGCGCTGGTGGGTTCATCCAGCAGGAGCAGCCAGGGGGAGCGGTAGAGGGCGCGGGCGATGGCGATGCGCTGACGCTGTCCCCCCGACAGACGGCTGCCCCGCTCTCCCACCAGGGTCTGCATTCCCTGGGGCAGTTTTTCGATGAATTCCCATGCCTGGGCCTGGAGGGCGCAGGTGCGCGCCTTCTCCGGGTCCGGGTGGGCATCCCCCAGGGCGATGTTTTCCAGAATCGTGCTGTGGAAGATCGGCGTCTCCTGCATGACCAGACCGATCCGGTGTTGCCACGCTTCGAGATTCAGCTTTTTGAGGGGAATCCCATCCACGGCGACCGTGCCGCCGGAAGGGTGCAGCAGTCCCAGGATCAGGTCGATCAGGGTGGATTTTCCACTGCCGGAGGCGCCCACCAGGGCGACGCACTCCCCGGAGTGCAGTTGCAGCGAAAGGTCGCGCAGCGCGGGCTGCGGGCTTTGCGGATAATGGAAGGCGACCTCCTGGAAGGCGATGCTGCGGGGGGCCGGGAGCAGGTGGTCGCCGTCGGCGGGCTGTCGATGCGTCGCGGCCAGGGTGTTGCGCGCCTGCCAGGAGTGGAACCAGGGTTGCAGGTTGGTGGCCTGCAGCCAGAAGTCGTGGGCCCAGATCAGGCGGGGCACGATGCGGTAGAATATGGCCAGCAGGATCAACACCGAGGCGAAGGGCAGTTTTTCCACGATGACGAACCAGCCGATGAACAGGCCGATGAAGAGAAAGGCGCTCGCCTCGAACAGGCTGCGCATGCGCGGCTGGAAAAGCTTGAGCCGTTCCAGGGTGGTCGCGTAGGCGGAAATGACATCACGGGCGATGGTGTGGGCCTGGCCGGACAGACCGGAGGCCCGGAGAAATTTCAGATGGCCGAACATTTCGGCGGTGTGTTCGCCCAGCTCCCGGGCGTGTCCGGCGCAGACGGTGGCGACCTGCCTGGATTTCCGGGAGCCGAAGTGATAGAGCAGCGCCCCCAGGACCCCGAAAAACACCATGCAGGACGCCAGCTCCGGCGCCAGCAGGAACGAGGCGCCCAGATAGACCAGGGTTTCCGTGAACATGCCCAGACAGGTGGCGATGGCGTTGACCCCTTCGCCGATCTGTCCCCCCTCCATGTTGATGGCGTAGCCGATATCCCCCTGCCGCAGGGAGAGGTAGTGTGGCCACTCCATGGACAACAGTTTGCGGGTCACTTCCAGTCGGCAGGCTTTTTCGATCCGGATGCGCAGCTGGATGACACGGGTTTCGGCCAGCATGCGCATGAAGATGGCCAGCAGCTTGCAGCCCGCGAAAGCCAGCAGGGAGAGCAGCGGCAGGTTGTCGATGAACGGGCGCAGATGGGACAAAAGGGTATGGGCGAGCAACGAGGTATGGAATTTGCCCGCATCCTGGGACAAAAGCAGCGGTTCCAGAAGAATCAGCGCCAGTGCGTCCAGGGCGGCCGACAGGGCGAAATACCCGTTGACCATGAGGATGAACCGCCATTGCGGGCGCAACAGAGACCGGTAGGGCAGAGGGTTCGTCATGTCCGGCGAGAGGGCGAGGGGCCGGGGAAGGGGCCGGACAGGCCCCGCAGACCATGGGCGACGCCGGTCACCATCATGCGCACACAGGCCCGTCGTCCCTCCCTGAAGAGCAGGGCGCAAGCGAAACGGATCAGCAGCAGCAAGCCGTCCAGCAGGGACCAGAGGTGGGGGATGTGGGGCTGTCCGAACATCCAGATGGCGTTGCGGAACATGTAATAATACCGGATCGGCGTAT
>JADGCR010000230.1 GCA_015228895.1 Magnetococcales bacterium | reverse complement strand
GCACCGAATTTTGTATATTATGATTTCCTTATAAACCCCGGACGGACCATTTGCAACAAAAAAAAGCGCACAGGGTCCATTTTTATCGGGAGGTCTTGGCGGGGACCGGAGCGGTGACGATTTTCTCGTAGTCGCCGGGCACGGAAAACAGTTGGGAAGCCTGGGTGCCTTCCTGGATGTTGCTCAGTTCCACGGAGAGTCCGTCCGGGTAGAGTTCCCGAATGGCGATCAGCAGACGGGGATCGATCCACAAATGGGCGTGGGGAACCTCCCGGTCCTGCCCCTGGATCACGATCTCCCAATGGATGACCGCCCGTCCGTTGACCTTCTCCTGTCCCACCTGCCGGCACTTGAAAGCCTTGTTGGTACGGCATGGACTGTCCGGCTCGTCGGGCAAGGGGGGACGGGAGAGGGTGACCCCGACCTCGTTTTCCATGTAGTTCTTCTGGGCCGGGAACAGGGTCAACACCTTTTTTTGTTCCGGCTTGTGCAGCAGGGCGATGGAAACACCGTCCCGTACGCTCTCGGTGCGAATGCCTTCCGGACTGACGTACATTTTTCCGGTGCTGGTGGTCTTCGGATTGCCCTGGATGCGGGTGACCTCCGCGCTGAATGAGACCACGGGAGCCACGCCCGCCTCTCCAACTCCCCCACACGCCCACCAGACCGGGATCAGCAGCACAATCCGCACAACCTTCCATTGTCGCATGTTCATCGCTCCCAGGGTGACAGGGGTGGCTCTCGATCCCATGGGTCCCAGGAGTCCTGACGATAGCGACGCCCCGACCAGGGGTTCCATTCGGGATGATCACGGTAGCCGGATTCCGGAGCGCCCCGATAGCGGTCGTACCGTTCCCTGAAATAACGTTCCCGCGACTCATCCCGTTGATAGGGACCATCCCAGGAGCGGTCCCGGGGCTCACTCACCTCGTCGTCGAGGGGGTGGCCACGTGGAGCCTGGTAACGCTGAACATTGCGCTCCTCATAGGGGGAGGGTCGCTCCTCGTCCAACGTGGACCGTTCTCCAGGGTGGGCGGGACGCGCGCGGCCCGACGGAGCGGGGGTGTCCCACTGGGAGGGAATTTCACCCCAGGGACGGTATTTTCTCGTGGATGGGGGTGGATGGGTCGTGTCCTTTTCCCAGATGCGCGGCGCGAAACGTTCCTGGTAGGCTCCTGGCGGGCGCTCCTGATCCCACCATGGGTCCCGGATGGACGGCTGCGCCTGCTCCGCGGGTGTCTGAAAGGGGTTGCGTCCGGGATCGAGCCGGTACTGCCCGGAAGACCAGCTCGGATCGTCGGCGGCATGGGAACGGAGCATGCCGGAAAAGTAGCAGCCAAACAAAAGAACATAAAAAATCATATAAACGCCGCACCGAAAGTCACGATTGGACTTGAATCCGGAAGGTGCGCGATGGGAGATCATTTTCATTGCCAGGAAATGCCGGGTTGACCATAAGATCGACCTGAGGAGGGAGACTCCTCCAGGGGGACCATGCGGTTTTCGTTGGGATAAAAAGAGGGGCCTGCTTCATGCGCCCCTGGCCGGCCGGGGCCGGGGCGTCTCTCCGGCGGAAGAGGCCGGTCCGGGTCCCGACGTCCGTTTCCATCCCCCGGGGAGAGGCCAAAGCGTTGAGGGAGGTCAGGGGCGTGCTCCCCATCCGCTCCAGGCAGGTCCGGGGATCTGACCCGGCCAGGAAGCGGTCTGGAGAGCGGCTGTCCGGCAATCCGTCCTTCCGGGATCTCGTCGGCATAGGGGAGCGTGCCGGACGAACGCCCGCCCGGAACACGGGAGGTGTCCCAGGGGGAGTCGGCGCGCTCCCGTCGGGCCGGTGGATCGTACGCCATCGGGGGTCGATCCCGGAAAGCGGAGCGTGGCACCCCATGGTCGGGGGGATTGTCCGGTTCAGGGAGCGGACGGAGGGGCGGGTCCCGATAGAAGGGCGACTCCCCGTCATACGGGAAAGCGCCCCGCTGTCGGGGTCTGGGAGGAGGGTCGCGGTCATCCTTCAGCGCGTAACCCGGATCGTGCTCCGACTGGAAATCCGCGGGGGGATCCCAGTACCGGGAAGAGGCGGGGGCGGAACTCCCCTCCCGTCCCCCGGTGCCACCACGCCGGCTGGGATCCAACGCGCCATCTCTCGCATATCGGGGTGAAGCTTCATCCAAAGCCATTGCTGGCCTCCAGACGCATAATGCGGTTGCCATTGAGATCCACCAGACAGCCAGGAGGGGGATCCCTCTCATGCTAGGTGGCACTCCCTGCTGGTCCGGATTCGCCCGGATCGGTTTTCAGACGAATGCCGCGCCGCGCCGGAGGCTTTGGCCGGTTCTCCTCCGGAGCTTCCTGCCTGACCGGGGGTTTGGAGGTCTTGATCTCCCTGACCGACTCCTGTCGGGTGGCGGGTTTGCGCTCCTGCGGGGCCGGTGGCACCGGGAGCGCCGGAGGAGACGCCGGGAGGACGCCGGACGGCTCCCCGGAAACCGGCTCCGGAGGCGGGGCGACCGGAGGCGGGGCGACCGGAGACGGGACGACCGGAGACGGGGGTCGGGTCGGCAAAACCACGGATGGAGCGGCCTGGGGTTTGACGGGGAGCGGATGCTCCTCTTCCTCTTCCCCCTCTTCCTTGATGGTGGGACCATAGCGGGTCAGAAAGTCGCGCACAGCCGCCAGCCGTTGCTGTTTGGTCTCCTTGCCGGCCTTGATCAGCGGCTTCAAGGCGTCGTGCACAAAGGGCGTATTCTGGGGCGGGGGCTGCGGCTGCGGCCCGTTGGGAACCAGGGGAAACTCCGGATGCACAAAGGCGTCGCTGGCACTGACGCAGCCCAGCGGAATCACCAGCAACGTCAACAGGGTGGAGACCAGGGAACCGAACAGCAGCGAAATGGCCATGCCCTGAAAGATGAAATCCCCCAGAATGACACTGGAGCCGGCCACCAGCGCCAAAGCCGTGATGATGATGGGCCGGGTTCTGGCCTTGCAGGAGAGAATCACCGCATCCCGCACGCTGGTACCCTTGAGGATCTCCTGTTGGGCGAAATCCACCAGCAGAATGGAGTTGCGCACGATGATGCCGGCCAGGGCGATGAAACCGATCATGGAGGTGGCGGTGAATTTGGCGTTCAACAACCAGTGACCCGGCAGAATGCCCAGCAGGGTCAGGGGAATGGGGGCCATGATCACGGCGGGGAGCACAAAGTTGCCGAACTCCCACACCACCAGCATGTAGATCAGAATCAGGGCCACGCCGAAGGCCAGGCCCATATCCCGGAAGGTCTCATAGGTGATGGTCCACTCCCCGGTCCATTCGAAGCCGGAGTGGGTATAGGATTTGGGTGGACCCATCATTTCGCCGCTCATGGTGACGCCATCCGGCGTGGTGTAGTTCTTCAGCAGTTTTTCCACATCCATCATGCCGTAAATCGGGGCATCCAGGCGTCCCTCCACCTCGGCGGTGACGTATTCCACCGGGCGCAGGTCCTTGTGGTAGATGGGCGAGTCGTGCAACTGCTTGGTAAACCGCCCCAACTCGCCCAGCGGAACCGATTTGCCCTGGGGGGTGATCATGGGGAGATCGCTCAGGCTGGAGATGTTGGAACGCACCTCCATCGGAACCTGAATGACGATGTAGGTCGGCTCCAGAACACTGCCCCGCTTCACGTCGCCCAGTTGGGCGCCACCCATGGCCATGCCCAGGTTGCGGTTGATGGTGTCCACCGAGATGCCCCGTCGCACCGCCTTTTCGGTATCCACCTCGAAGCGCCAGATTTCATACGGTTCCCGCAGATAGGAGTCCACGTCCACCAGCGACGGGGATTTGCGGAACATCGCTTCCATATCCTTGGCGAGACGGCGACGGGTTTCGGCGTCC
>JADGCR010000022.1 GCA_015228895.1 Magnetococcales bacterium | reverse complement strand
CTGCCTTGGGGGATGATAGCATCAAAATTGGAAAATCTTAATAAAAAAAATCAGGAGCAGCATCGATTTCTTCCCTCCTTTTTGGCCTGATAGAGCCTGGCGTCCGCTTCCGCGGTCAACGAGGCCGGAGTGGAATCGGCCCGGCTCGCGGCCACCCCCAGAGAGAGGGTGATGGGGGGCAGGATCTGGCCATCCGAGGCGCGGATGACGCAATGCATGGCGGCGGCGCGCATCCGGTTCGCCACGGCGAGGGCCGCCGGGAGCGGGGTGTCCGGCAGGATGAGGGCGAACTCCTCCCCGCCGTAACGGGCGGCCACGTCCCCCTGGCGCACCAGGGATTTGAGGGTTTCCGCCAGGGCGCGCAGGGCCTGATCGCCGCCGGGATGGCCGTGGGTGTCGTTGTAGTGCTTGAAATGGTCCACATCCATGAGGATCAGCGCCAGGGGGTGGTGGACGCCCCGGTCGGGGAGGAGGCGCAACAGGGATTCATCGAACCAGCGGCGGTTGAACAGGCCGGTGAGGGCGTCGATGCGGGCCACGTCCTGGAGGGCGTCGATCTGTTTGCGCTGGTCGATGACATGGGTGTTGACCGACGTGATCCATCCGGTCAGAATTGCCAACAGATTGCGCGCGATGATGGGCGCCAGGTCGATCAGGTGCCACAGCCGCTGTTCGTCGATCACCAGCAATTGAGCGCTGGTCTGACCGATCACCCAGGCGCTGGTGACCGAATGGGCCAGCAGGGACAGCTCACCCACGATCTCGCCTGTGCCGACCACGCTCACCGCAGGGGTTTCCGGGCTTTCCAGGTGGATGGACAAGGTGCCGGAGAGGACCAGATGAACGTTGCGGTTCATCTGTCCGGGGGCGAGGAGGATCGCGCCGGGGGGCACGGTGATCACCGGAGAGCCGGAGAGTTCCTGGAGGAAAAACGGCGCGGGGAGATCCTTGAAGAGTTTGGAGTGGATCAGTTCTTGCTCAAAAGGGGTCATGTTTTTCTCTCTTGGGCAGTGAAAGTGCGTCATGGTCGAGATTTTGCGTGCATCATTGATGCCAGAACGCCACCACTTGAAATGGCCACGGGGAGCGTGGTACTACATAACCGGATGGCCGCGCGGCAGGCGGTCGATGATCGCGCAACCTTTTCTCTCAAGGAATCCGCATGCTGGAGACTTTTCCCAATCCCAACCCCGAGCGGGATTACCACATCGAGATGACCGCTCCGGAATTCACCTGCGTCTGTCCCCGTACCGGGCAACCGGATTTCGCCGAGATTCGCATCGCGTATGTCCCGGACCGGTTGTGTGTGGAATTGAAATCCCTCAAGATCTATTTGTGGAGCTACCGGGATCAGGGAGCCTTTCACGAGGCTGTGACCAATCGCATTCTGGATGATCTGGTCGCGGCGGTGGCTCCCCGTTCCATGACCGTCACCGGGGCGTTCAACGTGCGGGGTGGCATCGCCACGGTGGTGACGGCCCGATACCATCCGACGGAACCTTAGGGCCGCCGGAACCTTAGGGTTTCCCACGGTGGTGACGGCCCGGTATCATCCGACGGAACGCCAGGGTTTTCCCTCCCCCGCGCGGGTGGGGAGGGTTCGTCAAAAGGGCAGTTCAGTCCGTTCCGGCCTCGGGAGCCGGTTGTTCCCGGGCCTGTTTTTGCGCCTGCTGTTGAAGGCGTTGCTGAAACAGGGCGGCGAAGTTGACCGGGTCCAGCACCACCGGCTTGAATCCACCGTCGGTCACCTGTTCGGAGATGACGCGTCGCACGTAGGGGAACAGGATGTTGGGGCATTCGATCCCCAGGATCGGGGCCACATGGTTTTTGGGAATATTGCGCAACAAAAACAGCCCACCATAACTCACGTCCACCAGAAACAGCACCTGCTCCTCGGTGTAGACCTTCACCGTGACGTGGAGAACCGACTCGTAGTGCTCCTCTCCCTTCCGGGTGGAGTTGGTTTCCAGATTGAACTCCATCCGTGGTTCCACAGGCTCCCGAAAGACTTCCGGGGAGTTGGGGCTTTCGAAGGAGAGGTCCTTGAGGTAGAGCTTTTCGACGTGAAAAACGGGTTGCTCCGGAGGCGGGGGCGGGGAGTTCTCTTCTGCGGCCATGGACGTGCCTTTTTATGCTGTAGAGGGAATGGAAGGGGCCGAAACGTCAACCCACGGATCAGCTGTTGTTATGACCTGTTTTCGTAGTGGAGTCAACCCTTTTGGTCCTCTGGAGGGGAGGATTCGCGCAGGCGGGTCAGCTCCTTGGGCAGGGGAAAGGTCAGATGTTCCTTGTTGACCGCCAGAACCTCCACCCGGCTGATGCGGTCATGGAGTTGTTCCAGCAGCTCGCTGATCAGGATTTCCGGGGCGGAAGCCCCGGCGGTCACCCCCAGGCAGGATACGCCGTCCAGCCACTCCTGGCGGATGTCCCGCGCGGACTCGATGAGGTGGGCCTGGACGCCCATCCGTTCGGCGACCTCGCGCAGACGGTTGGAGTTGCTGCTGTTGGGCGCTCCCAGCACCAGGATCAGATCGCATCGGGTGGCCAGGTTCTTGACCGCGTTCTGGCGATTCTGGGTGGCGTAGCAGATATCCTCCCGGACCGGAGCCTGGATGTCCGGGAACCGCTGGCGCAACGCCTGGATGACGGTCGCGGTCTCGTCCATGGAGAGGGTGGTCTGGGTGACGTAGGCGGTGGGAGTGGCGGCGTCGAAAGGCAGAGTCTCCAGGTCTTCGGGCCGGGAGATGACGGTCATGCGTCCCGGCGGCAGTTGACCCACGGTCCCTTCCACCTCCGGGTGGCCCTTGTGGCCGATGAGGATCACCCGGCGTCCCTCCTGGTCGCGGCGTTCCGCCTCCCGATGAACCTTGTCCACCAGGGGGCAGGTGGCGTCCAGGATGCGCAGAGGACGCCTGCGTCCCTCCTCCATGACCTGCCTGGAAACGCCGTGGGCGGAAAAGATCACCACGGCGCCGTCGGGCACGTCGTGCAGTTCGCTGACGAAGACCGCTCCCTTGGCCCGCAGGGACTCCACCACCCAGCGGTTGTGAACGATTTCATGGCGCACGTAGATGGGGGGGGAGAAGGTCTCCAGGGCGCGTTCCACAATGGCTATGGCCCGTTCCACCCCGGCGCAGAAGCCTCTGGGTTCGGCGAGCAGGACACGGAATTCTGGCGCGTCGGCGGGTGTGGTCATGGGGTGGCGAGGGAACCGGTGAGTTGGGAGAGAGTGCGTTCCGGGTGGGCGGCGAGGTACTCCCGCAGACCGCTGACGATCTCTCCGGACAGCAACGGGTTGGCGAACAGGGCGGTGCCGAGGCCAACGGCGGTGGCGCCCACCAGCATGAACTCCAGGGCGTCCCGGGTGTTGGCGATTCCCCCCTGACCGATGATGGGGATGCCTCTGGGGGCCGCGACCTCGTGAACACGCCACACCTGGAGCAGCGCGGCGGGCTTGATCGCGGGCCCGGAGAGACCACCCTGGACGTTCCCCAGGAGGGGTCTGCCGGTTTGCCACGCCACCGCCATGCCCATGTAGGTGTTGACCGCGGACAAAGCGTCGCTCCCCGCGTCGATGACCGCGCGGGCGATGACCCGGATATCGGTGACATTGGGGGAGAGCTTGGTGATGATGGGTTTGTCCGTGGCCTTCCGCACCGCCTCCGTGACCCTGGCCGCCATGACCGGATCCGCTCCGAAGGCCACCCCCCCCTCCTTGACGTTGGGGCAGGAGATGTTGATCTCCATGGCGGCGATGTCGGTATCGTTGAAGATGCGCGCCACCTGGGCATATTCGTCCACGGTGGAACCGGCGATGTTGGCGATGAAGCGGGTGGGGAGGTGGCGCAGTCGGGGCAGAATGGTCTCCGCGACGTGGCGGGCGCCGGGATTTTGCAGTCCGATGGCGTTGAGCATGCCGCACGGGGTCTCCGCGATCCGGGGCGTGGGGTTGCCCTGGCGGGGATGCAGGGTGGTCCCCTTGAGACAGATGGCGCCCACCGAGGAGAAATCGAACCCTTCGATCCGGGCCAGCTCCTCGCCGAAACCGACGCAACCGGAGAGCAACACCAGCGGATTGGCCAGGGTCATGCCCGCCAGTCGGGTGGTGAGGTCCGGTTCCATGACGGGTCGGGACAAGTCAGGGCGTCCAGGCGGGGAGGGGAATCCCTTCGGCCTCCAGAATCGTGGCCACCCGGGCCATGATCTCCTGCAACCGGGAGCGACTCCGGGCCTCGGCCCGCACCACCAGAATGGGCTGGGTGTTGGAGACGCGCAGCAGCCACCAGCCGTCCTCCAGACGGACCCGCGCCCCGTCCACCTCCGAAAGATCGGCTCCGGTCTCCTGCAGTTTGGCCAGAACCCGCTCCATGATGGCGAATTTTTGCGCGTCCGGACAGGGAATGCGCAACTCCGGCGAGGAGAAGAGCTCCGGCAGATCCCCCAGTCGGGCCGACAGGGTGTCGGGACCGGACACCAGCACCTCCAGGAGACGCATGGCGGCGTACAGGGCGTCGTCGAAGCCGAAATAACGGTCCGCGAAAAACAGGTGACCACTCATCTCTCCCGCCAGGGGAGCGCCCGTCTCCTTCATTTTGTCCTTGATCAGGGAGTGGCCCGTCTTCCACATGATCGGCGTCCCTCCGGCCTGGGCCACGGCGTCGAACAGCAACTGGGAACACTTCACATCGCCGATCACGGTGGCGCCGGGATGATGCGCCAGGATCTCCCGGGCGAACAGGATCATCAGGAGGTCTCCCCACAGGATGCGACCCGTGTGGTCCAGCACCCCGATCCGGTCCCCGTCCCCGTCGAAGGCGATGCCCAGTTCCGCTCCGGTCTCCCGCATGCGTTGGGCCATGGCGGTCAGGTTCTTCGGGTCCGTGGGGTCCGGGTGGTGATTGGGAAAATCGCCGTCGATTTCCGCGAACAGAATGTCGCCCTGAATGCCGGGGAGGCGTTTGAGCAGCCTTTCCGCCGCCACCCCCGTGGCGCCGTTGCCGCAATCCAGAACGACCTTGCAGGAGCGTCCCGGACGGAAATCCTGCGCGACCCGATCCACGTAGGCGTCCAGAATCGTCTGTTGATGCACCCGTCCTCCCGGCATGGACGGAAAATCTCCGGCCATCAGGCGGCGGTGCATGGCCTGAATCTCCACCCCGAAAATCGGCTTTTCGGTGCGCAACATCTTGAGACCGTTGTGATCCGGCGGGTTGTGGCTGCCGGTGATCATGATGCCCGCGTCGGTTTCCAGGTGGTGGGTGGCAAAATAGAGGGCGGGCGTGGGCACCAGACCGACATCCGTCACATCCAGCCCCCCCGCCACCAGACCTTCGATCAAGCTGGCGGCCAGCACCGGGGAGGAGTGTCGTCCATCCCGTCCCACCGCCACGGAGAGGGACTCCCGGTGACATTCGGCCCGCAGATGGGCGGCGAAGACCCGCCCCAGATCCCGAAACAGCTCAGGGGTGAGATCCTGATGCATCACGCCCCGAATATCGTATTCCCGAAAGATGTATGGATTGACTGCGTTCATGTTCATCGTCCTACACAAACATAATGGAAACCGGCGTTGCGCATGGATTCCGGTTCGTAGATGTTGCGAAAATCACAGAACAGATATCCCCCCTTGGGCCGTGGTCGCATCCCGTTGCGGATGGTCTCCAGGTCCAGATTGCGGAATTGGTTCCATTCGGTGAGGATCACCACCAGATCCGCGCCCGCGCAGGCGGCGTAGGCGTTTTCGGCGAAGGTCACCCCGGCGGGGAACAGGGTCTGCGACGCCCCTTTGACTTCCGGGTCGTAGGCCGTCACCCGCGCCCCGAGACGCACCAGTTCCGGGAGGATGGTCAGGGAGGGGGCGTCCCGCATGTCGTCGGTATTGGGCTTGAAGGTCAAGCCCAGCACGGCCACCACGCTGCCCTGCAGGGCGTTGTCCATGGCCGTCGCGATTTTTTCAATCATCCGTTTTTTCTGCTGGACGTTGGCCTCGATCACCGCCTCCACGATGGTGACCGGCAGGCCGTGCTCCTTGGCCGTGCGGGTCAGGGCGATGGTGTCCTTGGGAAAACAGGAACCGCCATATCCCGGACCCGGATGGAGGAACTTGCCTCCGATGCGCCGGTCCAGACCCATGCCCTTGGCCACGTGATGCACGTCCGCGCCCACCGCCTCGCACAAATTGGCGATTTGATTGATGAACATGATCTTGGTGGCCAGAAAGGCGTTGGCCGCGTATTTGGTCAGCTCCGCCGTGGGGATGTTGGTGATCAGAATGGGGGTTTCGATCAGATAGAGGGGACGGTAGAGATTTTTCAGGATTTCGATCGCCCGCGGCTCCTCCACCCCGATCACCACCCGGTCGGGGCGCATGAAATCCTCGATGGCCGACCCCTCCCGCAGGAACTCCGGGTTGGAGGCCATGGCGAAATTGGCTTCCGGGTTGGTCTCCCGAATGATCTTCGCCACCTGCATGCCGGTTCCCACCGGTACGGTGGATTTGGTCACCACCACGGTGAACCCCTTGAGCAGGGGGGCGATCTGCCGGGCGGCCGCGAAGACGTATTGGAGATCCGCCGCCCCGTCGCCGCGCCGTTCGGGTGTGCCCACGGCGATGAACACCACATCGCTTTGGGCCACCGAACTGGCCATGTCGGTGGTGAAGGTCAAACGCCCGGCCTGGGAGTTGCGCATGGTCAGCCGGTCCAGTCCCGGCTCGAAGATGGGGATTTCCCCGTTCTTCAAACGTTCGATCTTTTCGGCGTCCGAGTCCACGCAGGTGACATGCACCCCGAATTCGGAAAAGCAGGCTCCGGTCACCAGCCCCACATAACCGGTGCCGATCATGGTAATGCGCATCGGTCGGATCCTTCGTGTCTCTCAGGGTTGGTGGGTATGCCGGGCCAACTGCTCGAGAAGAAAGGGCAGCAGTCGTTCCCGGAGTTGGGGGCGTTGCAGGGCCAGATCGATGTTGGCCATCTGAAAGCCCACCTTGTCGCCACAGTCGAAGCGCACTCCATGGAAGCGGTAGGCGTATACCGCCTGTTTCTCCAGCAGGGCGGCGATGGCGTCGGTCAATTGCACCTCGCCGCCGACCCCCTGATGGCGGCGTTCCAGATAGTTGAAGATTTCCGGCATCAGGATGTAACGGCCGATGACCGCCAGATTGGACGGGGCGGCTTCCGCCAGGGGTTTCTCGATCAGGCCGCTGACCTGGATGGCGCGGGTGTCGGAGGCGATCGGGTCGAACTCCCGGTTCATGGGGGCCACGATGCCGTACTTGCTGGTCTGCTGGGCGTCCACGGCCATCACCGCCACGATGGAGGTTTGCAGCGTCTCGAACTGGGCCGCCATTTGCTGGAGTACCGGCTCCCTGGTGCCGGTATCGATCAGGTCGTCCGGCAGGATGACGGCGAAGGGTTCGTTGCCCACCACATGCCGGGCGCACCAGACCGCGTGCCCCAACCCCAGGGGACGGTTCTGCCGGGTGTAGAGCAGGGTGCCGGCGGACTGGGGAATCGAGGAGCGGGCCTCTTCCAGCAGGGTCTCCTTGCCACGGGAGAGCAGGGTCTCCTCCAGTTCCGGGGTGTGGTCGAAATGGTCTTCGAGGATTTTCTTCCCCCGGCCGGTCACGAACACGATCCGTTCCATGCCCGCTGCCCACGCCTCTTCGACGGCGTACTGGATCAGCGGCTTGTCCACCACCGGCAGCATCTCCTTGGGCATGGTTTTGGTGGCGGGCAGAAAGCGGGTGCCCAGTCCCGCGACAGGGATGACGACCGTACGTAGTTTCATCAGTCGTTTTTGGCTCCCTGGTTGACCCAGTTCCGCAGAATGTCGATCTCACACGAGGTGAGTCGTTTGCGGTTGTGGGGCATGCGAATCCCGGCCCGCCCCTCCACCAGGACATTCAGGTTGCTCACCATGGCGTTGCCCGGCACCACGACGGGTCCGTAGCGGGTGCCTTTCATCAGGCCGTCGTAGCTTTCCAGATTCAATCCGGAGAAGGCCACGCCAGGAGCCCCGGCCTTGTGACACTCCAGACAGCGGTATTGCAGGATGGGGAAAACGTCCTCCGAAAAGCTGACACGTCCCACATTGCCGGCCCAACCCTCCCCAGCCGTTGCCAGGCAGACCCCCAGGATGGCCGTCGCCAACCAGGAGGTGATCCGAGAATGGTTTTGCATGTTGTCTCCCCTATGCCCGTATGACAGTTTCGTTAGTGGTCACTGAATGGAGTTCGCGTTGCAAGCTCAATGAGTCTTGCAGATGTTGCATTCGATGCCATGGTAACACAGTCGCGCCGGCATTTGAAGGGTTCGTGTCACGTTCGGAGCGTCAGAGATGTCTGTCCTCCCGGAGCAGTTGGGTGAAGTCCTCCACGGAGAGGGGGCGGCTGAAGAAATAGCCTTGAAATTCATCGCACCCTTCCCGGCGCAGGAACTCCAACTGGGCGGCGGTTTCCACCCCTTCCGCCACCACCGTGAGGCGCAGGCTCTTGCCCAGGGCGAGTATGGCGGAGACGATGACCGCGTCGTCGTTGTCCACCGCGAGATCCCGGACAAAGGATTGATCGATCTTCAGGACATCGATGGGCAGTTTTTTCAGGTAGGTCAGCGAGGAGTGGCCAACTCCGAAATCGTCCACCGCGATGGTCAGCCCCAGGGTTTTGAGCTGTTGCAGGGTGGCGACGGTCTCCTCCAGATTTTCCATCATCAGGGTTTCGGTCACTTCCACCTCCAGGGCGTGCGCCGGGAGACCGCTTTCGGCCAGCGCCTCCTGGATCTCCTGGAAGAGCGTGCTCTGGCGCAACTGGCGGATGGAGAGGTTGACCGCCACTTTCAGCGGCGGGAAGCCGGCCTCGCGCCACTGCCGGGTCTGCCGGCAGGCGCTCTTGAGCGCCCATCTTCCCAACGGCAGGATCAGGCCGCTCTCCTCGGCCACCGGGATGAACTCGCCGGGGGAGACCATGCCGTCCTGGGGGTGTTGCCAGCGGGCCAAAGCCTCCATGCCGACGATGCGACCGGTATGGAAATCCACCTTGGGTTGATAAAAGAGCAGGAATTCGCCGCGATCCAGTCCCTGTCGCAGGCTGGTCTCCAGCACCAGACGCCGTTCCGCGTCGGCGCTCATGCCGGGGGCGTAGTATTGACAGTTGTTGCGACCCGCCTGCTTGGCGCGGGCGACGGCCATGTCCGCGTTGCGGATGAGCATGTCCGCCTCCACGCCGTCCTCCGGATAGAGGGTGATGCCGATGCTGGCGGTGATGAACAGTTCCTGTCCGTCCACCCCGAAGGGTTTGCCGAAGGCGTCCGCCAGCTTGCGCACCACCACCCCCGCATCCTGGAAGTGGCGGATCTCCCTCAGGATGACGCCGAAGGTGTCGCCCCCCAGACGGCTGACCGTGTCCCCTTCCCGGACGAAATGTTTCAGCCGTTCCGCCACGGCCTGCAACAGGTGGTCCCCCACGGTATGGCCCAGGCTGTTGTTGACGTTCTTGAACAGATCCAGATCGCAGATCAGGGTCACGACCTTGACATCGTTGCGTCCCGCCTGACCGATGGCCTGACGCAGACGGTCGTTGAACAGCATCCGGTTGGGCAGGCCGGTGAGGCTGTCGTGATAGGTGCTGAAACGGAGGGCCTCCTCGCTCCGCTTGATGGCGGTCAGATCCTGGATCACCCCGATGAAATGGGTGATCTCCCCGTTGCGGTTGCGAATGGTGGTGATGGTCTCCCAGACCGGATAGGCCTCGCCGTCCTTGCGGCGATTCCAGATCTCCCCGCGCCAGGAGCCGTTCTCCCCCAGGATCTCCTGCCACATGCTTTCGTAAAAGGCTTCGTTGTGCATGCCGGACTGGAGGATGCGGGGGGTTTTCTCCTCCAGTTCTTCCAGTTCGTAGCCGGTGATGACGGTGAAGGCGGGATTGATCGACTGGATGATGGCGTGCCGGTCGGTGATCAACACCCCTTCCACCGCGTTCTCGAACACCTTGGCGGTGAGAAACATCCGCTCCTCGGCCTCCTCCAGAGCCCCTTCGAAAACCGAGGCGGCGATTTTGAGGCGCTGTTCCGCCTCCCGCTGGGCGGTGAGGTCGTGCATGGTCCCCACGATGCGGATGGGGGTGCCGGAGGCGTCCAGGTAGATCTCCCCCATCTCGTGGACCCAGCGCACCGTGCCGTCCGGGCGCAGCACCCGATGGTCGAATTCGAAGGGGGCCATTTCGGCGATCGCCCCCTGAATGGCCGCCGCCACCATGGTGCGGTCCTCAGGATGGGAAATGCCCAGGAAGGTGTTCAGAACCCCATGGTGATAGACCCCCATGGGCAATCCGGCGATGCGTCTGGCCTCTTCCGAGCAGGTCATGCAGTCGTTGGCGACATCCCAGTCCCAGTTGCCCAGGTGGGCGATCTCCTGCGCCCTGGAGAGGCTCTCCCGTTCCTTGCGCAGGGAGATGACCAGACGGTCGATGGTCTGCAGGTCCCGCCAGGCCCGAAGGGCCACAATCACCGCGGTGATCAGCTTCTGGCTGGTCAGGTCGCTCTTGTCCCGGTAGTCGTTGATGTCGAATTCCACGATCACCTGGGGTTCCGGGGCCTGACCGGCCTGACCGGTGCGCAGGATGATGCGCACGAAGCCGTTGCGCATGACGTCCCGCACATGCCGCACCAGGTCCAGACCCGCCTGATCGGTCTCCATGACCACATCCAGCAGCATCACGGCGATCAGCGGGTTCCGCTCCAGCATCGGGATGGCCTCCGCCGCGGAATAGGCGCTGAGGAACCGCACCCCCTGTCCCTCGAACACCAGATCGCGCAGCACCATGCGGGTCAGGGTATGGACATCCTGGTCGTCGTCCACGATCAGGATGGTCCAGGGGAGCGGGGCGCCCACGCTTCCGTTGTCCGGACGGGATGGGGAGGGGTCCGGACGGGGCGCGGTCAACGGGCTTTGGGGATTTGCAAAGAGACTGTCAATCATCGATTACCCTGCATGCGCAGCATGATCCTGAAACATTGAACAACTTTCCGGGGATAGTTTACCGTGAGCGGCCTGAAATTGTCCATGACTCTGGATGCCGCAAATTAAGCGGGGTCAAAGAGGGTTGATTTTACAGTTATTGATTGACTTTCACAAGAGATTATGGCATGATCTGGATCGCGCGCAAACGCAGAAACGGGATCTTTCACGGATGTTGTCATGGAACAGGGAGCATGTGCATGAGTGTTTTCGTCCGCCATATGCGGTCCAGACGGGTGGTCTGGATGTCGGTGCTGGTTCTGCTGGCCCCACCTTTGCTGGCCGGCTGCATGGAAAACAAGGCGCAACAGGGAGCGGGAATCGGCGCCCTGGGGGGTGGACTGGCGGGCAGTCTGCTGGGTCGCTCCAAAAACCGCGAACAGAACGCCCTGATCGGTGCCGCGGTGGGGGGACTGCTGGGCTATGCGATCGGCAACGAAATGGACAAGAACGATCTGGCTCAACTCAACCGCACCCTGGAAACCACCCCGTCCCGCAAGACCACCTCCTGGGTCAATCCGGACACACGGGCCGAATACGCGGTGACACCCCAGGCGGCCTACCAGGACCACTCCGGCCGGGATTGCCGGCAGGCGGAAATCGTCTCCACCATCAACGGCAAACGGGAAACCGTGGTCAAAACCGCCTGCCGTCGCCCGGATGGTCGCTGGGACATCTGATCCCCCGGACCTGGTGCCGGTGCGCGGCGTCGCGGCTTGCCGGCGGAGGAAAATCAGGGGGTCTCACCTCATGTCGCGACATTTTTCCGAGCAGAAATGGTGATCGTCGGCGTGAATGGCCGCTTCCGGGGGGATCAGGGTGTCGCACCGGTCGCAGCGGACCAGATGGCTGGGATGGCCGGAGGGGGGCGCCGTTCCGGTGCTCCCCCCGGTCCGGGAGGCGGGCGGGGGGGTCAGCAGATGGCGGACGAAGCGGAAGACCATATAGCCTGCCGCCAGTAAAAGCAGAATACGCAAGAGGGTCATGGCGCGTCTCCGGAAGATGAAGGGTGAAACCGGGACAAAACCGCTTACGGTTTGGTCGGCCCGGGTTGGAAATCCTCCGCCAGCACCGCCACCAGGGCGTCGGCGAGTTGGTTCATGGCTTCGGTCTCGGCGCGGATGCGGGCCGCCTGACTGGCGGTGCCGGAGGCGGGTTCGTAATAGGTGGCCACCCCCTTGACCGATGGATAGCCCGGTTCGGTCACCTTGCCGTCCATTTCCAGCATGGGCTGGGCGGTGATGGTCATCCGGTACTGGTTGGCCCGGCCCGAGCTGTCCTCCAGAATCAGGTCGCGATTGACCGTGTCCAGCCGCACCCGCAACCGGCGGGCCTCCTTGAGCGCGGGGGAGGAGGCGAAGGGACCCATGCGG
Organism: Magnetococcales bacterium; assembly: GCA_015228895.1. Next base: position 5,075 of record JADGCR010000022.1, on the reverse strand, counting down.
GTGGTGAGGATGTTGTCCAGGATGCGGGTCAACACCGCGTCGGAGCGCAGGGTGGTCTTGACCCCTTCCACGGTCAGGTGGGTTTGCGCCCAACGACCGTGCTGGTCGTTGGCGTTCCGGTCGGCGGGGAAACGATAGCCGCACCCCCCGATCATCCAGGCGACCAGCAGCCATAACGTCACAGACCCGCCCCGTTGCCGCATGTTCATGATGTCACCTCAGGCCACGATGTTGATGAGTCGTCCAGGGACCGTCACCACCTTGCGCACGGTTTTGCCTGTCAGATGCTGTTGAATGGTGGCGTCCGCCAGGGCCAGGGCCTCCTGGCCGGCCGGCGTGGCGGCGGTCGGAACCTGAATCCGCGCCCGCAGCTTGCCGTTGATCTGCACCACCACGGTGATTTCGTCCTTCACCAGGGCCGCCGGGTCGAGGATGGGCCAGGAGGATTGGCTCAAGGGCGTGGTGTTGCCCAGGGCCGTGGCCCAAAGCTCCTCGGTGATGTGAGGGGCGAAGGGATGCAGCAGGGTGACCGCCACCTCTCCCAGTTCCCGCAGTCGGGCGGCGGCTTCCGGTGGGAGACGCCCCGGGGGGGTGTTGTTCAGGCAGGCGGTCCCGGCGTTGATCAGTTCCATGACCGCGGAAATGGCGGTGTTGAACTGAAAACGGGACATGTCACGGCTCACCTTGTCGATGGTTTCATGGGTTTTGGTCCGCAGGGCGCGCAGGGTGTCGTCGTCGGACAGGGTGGAGACGGGGGGAGCCGCCGGGGCGCGCGCGCCAATCTGATGGACAAGACGCCACAGACGGTTGAGAAACCGCCAGGCCCCGTCCACCCCGCTGTCGCTCCACTCCAGGTCCTGTTCCGGCGGGGCGGCGAAGAGCATGAAAATGCGCGCGGTGTCGGCTCCGTATCCCTGGATGATCTCGTTGGGATCCACCACGTTCTTTTTGCTCTTGGACATCTTTTCGTTGCGCCCGATCTCGATGGGGGCGGCGCAGTCGGCGCAGCGCAGGAGGCCATCCCCCACCGTGGTCTCCTGGGGATAGCGCCAGCCGTGGTTGGGGCAGCGATGGGTATCCTTGCGCACCATCCCCTGGGTGAGCAGACGGGAGAACGGCTCGTCGCAGGAGACCTCCCCCGCGTCCCGCAACGCCTTGTGGAAAAAACGCGCGTACAGCAGATGGAGCACCGCGTGTTCCACCCCGCCCACGTATTGATCCACCGGCATCCAGTGGTCCACCCGCGCCCGGTCCAACGGGGCGGTCCGCAGGTCCGGGGAACAGTAGCGCAGGAAGTACCAGGAGGACTCCATGAAGGTGTCCATGGTGTCGGTCTCCCGGCGGGCCGCCTGACCACACCGGGGACAGGCCACCTCTTGCCAGGTGGGGTGCCGGTCCAGGGGGTTGCCGGGCTGGCCCAGCAGTTCCACCACATCCTCCGGCAGACTCACCGGGAGCTGCTCCATCGGCACCGGCACCACCCCGCAGCCCTGGCAGTGAATGAAGGGAATGGGATTGCCCCAGTACCGCTGCCGGGAGATGCCCCAGTCCCGCAACCGGTAGTTGATGGTGGCGCGCCCGATTTTCTCGCTGGCGAACCGTTCGGCGATGCTCCGTTTGGCGGCTTCGCTGTCCAGACCGTCGAAGGGTCCGGAGGCGGTCAGGATGCCGGGTCCGGTATGGGCCGCGGTCATGGTGGCCGGGTCCAGCGGGGTTCCGGCGGGTTGGATCACCACCCGGATGGGGAGGCCATGGGCGCGGGCGAACTCGAAATCCCTCTGGTCGTGGGCGGGCACGGCCATCACCGCGCCGGTCCCGTAGCTCATCAACACGAAATTGGCGATGTAGATGGGAATCCGCTCCCCGGTGAAGGGGTGGATGGCCAGCAGTCCGCTGTCGAATCCCTTCTTTTCCATCCGTTCCAGGGCCTCCTCGCTGGTGCCGCTCTGCTGGCACTCCGCGATGAAGGCGGCGGCGGCGGGATTGGCGGCGGCGACCTCCCTGGAGAGGGGGTGTTCCGGCGCGATGGAGCAGAAGGTCACCCCCATGATGGTGTCGGGTCGGGTGGTGTAGACCGGCAGGGTGGCCTCGTGGCCCTCGATGGCGAAGGAGAACTCCACCCCGTGGCTTTTGCCGATCCAGTTGGTCTGCATGATGCGCACGGTTTCCGGCCAGCCGGTCAGGGAGTCGATGTCCCGCAACAGTTCCTCGGCGTAATGGGTGATCTTCAGGAACCACTGGGAGAGTTCCTTGCGTTGCACCAGGGCGCCACTGCGCCACCCACGGCCATCGATGACCTGCTCGTTGGCCAGCACGGTGTGATCCACCGGGTCCCAGTTGACCAGGGACTGCTTGCGGTAGATGAGTCCACGCTCGTAAAGCTTGAGAAACAGCACCTGCTCCCAGTGGGCGTATTCCGGGTCGCAGGTGGCGAACTCCCGTTCCCAGTCGTAGGCCAGCCCCATGGATTTCAACTCCTGGCGCATGGTGGCGATATTTTTGCGGGTCCACTCCTTGGGATGGGTCTTCTGGGCGATGGCGGCGTTCTCCGCGGGCATGCCGAAGGCGTCCCACCCCATGGGTTGCAGCACGTTGCGCCCCAGCAGCCGTTGCTGACGGGCGATCACGTCCCCGATGGCATAGTTGCGCACATGCCCCATGTGGATGCGTCCGGAGGGGTAGGGGAACATGACCAGCAGATAGAATTTCTCCCGCGTCCCATCCTCGGTGGCCCGGAAGCGCTGTTCCCGCTCCCAGAGGTGTTGCCATTTTTTTTCCAATGCTTGGGGATTGTATTTTTCCATTTTTCTGGTTTCGGCGGTTGACTGCATGAAAGATGCCTGACCCGCCCCTCCCCCCCGGGGTCGATGCCGGGGGGGGGCGGGCGGGGTCGGTGGCAACGGAAGGGATCAGGGGCTTTTGGCGGGTTGCCGGGCCTGTGTGGCCGGAGAGGTCTCGGCTTTCTTCTCCTCCGTGGCCGCCTCCCTGGAGGGGGCCGGAACCTGGGGCTGCTTCTCCTTGCCGGTCTTGTATTGTTGCATCGCGTCCAGCAACTGGCGCGCCTTGGCGGTGCCAGCCCGATGCTGCTCCTGGGTGAAGTTCTGGGTCAGGAGATTCAGGTTGCGTTTGGCGTCCTTGTCGTTCTGGAGCGCGGCCAGACTGTAGAGCGCGAACGCCATGACCGGATCCCGGGCGACCCCGCGACCCTCCTCGTACATCCAGGCCAGGTTTTTCTGGGCACGGGCGTCGCCGTGCAGGGCCGCCTTCTGATAGTGCCTGGCCGCCTCGGTGACATCGGCCTTGACACCCTTGCCCTCCTCGTACATCCACCCCAGATTGCTCAAGGCGTTGGTGTGTCCCCGGGCGGCGGCCTTGCGATACCAGTCGATGGCCTGGGCAAAATTCTGTGTGCCCCCCTCGCCGTTCTCCAGCATGGCGCCGATGTGATACTGGGCGTCCGGGTGGTTCTGGGCCGCGGCCTTCTTGAACCACTCCATGGCCAGTTCGTGATCCTTGCCCATGCCCAGGCCAAAACGGTAGTGGGTGCCCAGACCGTTCTGGGCTTCGGCGCTCCCCTGCTTGGCCGCCATGGTGAACATGATGGTCGCCTCCTGGAGGTTCTGATCCACCCCGTTCCCGGAGCGGAACATCTCCGCCAGAATGAGTTGGGCGCTGAGATGTCCCTGATCCGCCGCCTTGCGATACCATTTCAGGGCCTGAATGGTGTCCTGCCGGATGCCGGACCCCTTCTCGAACATCAGGCCCAGTTGGAACTGGGCTTCCCGGTGCTCCAGGTTGGCGGCCTTGAAGATCCAGCGGGCCGCCTCCTTGGCGTTCTTCTCCACCCCCAGACCCTTGTTGAGGAGCATGGCGAGTTGGAACTGGGCCTCCGGGATCTCCTGCTGGGCGGCGTTGTTGAACCATTGGGCCGCCTTGGTGGCGTCGGACTGGGTGGCCCGTCCAGCCAGAAAGAAGACGCCGACCTTGAGTTGGGCTTCGGCCACTCCTTTTTCCGCGGCCTGGAGATACCATTGGAAGGCGCTCTTGTCGTCCTTGGGGATGCCGACGCCGGTCTCCGCGGCCAGTCCCATTTTGTACTGGGCCTTGGCCTGTCCCTGTCGGGCCGCCTTTGCGAACCACTCCAGGGCTGTCTCCGGGTCGGCCTTGACGCCTTGCCCCTTCTCCAGGGCTTCGCCCAGCAGATACTGGGCTGGCGCATGATCCTGCCGGGCCGCCTGCTGATAGAATTCCACCGCCTTTTCGTCGTTCTTGGGCACGCCGTTGCCATTGGCGAAAGCGGTGGCGAGCTCGAACTGGGCATTGGCGTGTCCCTTCCGGGCCGCCTTTTGATACCATTGCAGGGCGATGGTCAGGTCTTTCGGGAACCCATCGCCCTTGACATGCCGGTCGCCCATTTCGTGCAGAGCCTCCGCATCCCCCTGGTCGGCCTTGGTCTTGAGCGCCTCGATGGCCTTGGCCTGGATCTCCGCCTGGGTGAGCACCCGCGGTCCCGCCGCCTTGTAGATCACGCTCCAGGCCCCGAAACCGATGCCGCCGAAAACGACCAGCAGCAACGCGAAAAGGGCGGCCCGCAATTTGGGATCCTTGGGGAGTTTGGCCAGCAGACGATCCCAACCCTGGAGCTCCTCGTCGGGCAGAGTGACTTCGACGGACTTCAGCCACTCCTGGATGGTCTTGGGCCGGTCGGTCTCCACCACGGCCAGGGCCAGGTCGATGGCCTTGAGCAGGGATTCGGAATAGCGACCCACCCCCACTTCCACCGCGGGCACCAGCGGATCGGGCTGGTTGCGCATGATGGCGTTGCTGCGCTGGGGCGCGCCTACCGGCTTGCGTCCACTGACGATCCGGTACATCACCGCGCCCATGGCGTAGATGTCCGTCCAGGGGCCCTGTCGGCTGGCGTCCTCGAAATACTGCTCCATGGGGGCGTAGCTGGGGGTGAGCATGGCGGTCATTTGTTTGCCCACCTCCCCCTCTTCCGACATTTTACGGGTGGCCCCGAAGTCCAGCAACACCGGGGTGCCATTGCTTTTGCGGATATAAATGTTATCCGG
>JADGCR010000229.1 GCA_015228895.1 Magnetococcales bacterium | reverse complement strand
CGGGCCTCCTGCACCCGGTTCTCCCCGAACAGCGCCTCTCCCGCCCGCGCCACCTCCAGAACCTCTCCGGCGGTGCGGGTTTTGGAGACCACGACCAGACGCACCTCGCCCGGGTCCCGTCCCGCGCGGTGACAGGCCGCGGCGATCTCGGCGCGGATGTGGGTCAGATTGGTGGCAGCAAGGCTCATGTGGATCGATCGCCTGGTCAAAGGTCCGGATATTCATGGTTTGACGCGCCTGTTGAGGCAAAATGAATAATGCAACTTTCATTCCAGATTAATTTGATCCTGGACCGGATTTCTGGTCCGGTTTTTTGTCATGCAGCCATTTCCATGCGGTTCCAAACCGGATAAACTGACGGATATTGATATGCATGCAACCAACAGGATGACGCTGCCATGGGCGAGCAAGCAGACCAGCAACTGGAATCACTGCAACGACAGACCGAGGAGTGGCTCCAGGAGTTTCCGCGCAGTCAACACTTTGGCAGCTTGACCGCCAGACAGAAACGGGTGTTCAAACGGATCGTGGGTCTGTTTGTCAAGACCATGTATGCCCATCATGGACGCCTCCCGCAAAAATGGACCGTGCACTCCGTGGAGACCTGTTGTCTGGAAACCCTGCCCGAAAGCGGGGCCATGAAGGAACAGCATCGCTTGGCCATGCCCCCGGTGCTGGCCGCTTTTTTCGGTTTCCTTGAGGAGCGCGGGCAGATCAGGAATGGCGCCGCCCTGATCCGCGCCGTGCACCGGGTGCTGGAAAGAAGTCTCAAAAGTGTCGGCGAGGACGGGACGACAGGTCACGCAGGCCTGTTGCCGGAACCCTTCATGGTGGGGGTGGGCGCGGAGGAGACCATGCGCACCCTGCGGCAGTTCGCCGCGCAGATCGCCAGGGAGATCTCCAGGGACCGGCCGGCGATGATCTCCAGGGAGGTGATGCAGATCTTCGAAAAGCAGCCGGTCTTGATCTTCGACCTGTTGCAACTCCTGAGCGAGCAGTTCGCCCCGGAGGGGCGAATGGACGACTACCAGATTTCCGCCTATTTCATCCTGCTGTCCCACTCCCTCCAGAACATCCGTTTTGGCATGGATCGTCATTTTGACTGGGCCAGGGAGATCTATCGGGAGTTTCAGTCGGCGGTGGTCAGGCAGGCCAGGGAAGAGAACTTCTCTCCTCAACTGCTGGTGGGCATTCTGGAGTCCGTCTCCGAGGCCAAGCTGGAGATCTCCCAGGAGATGCTGGACGTGTATGAATTTCAAATCACCAATTTCGCCCCCCAGATGGATCTGCCCACCAGAGGGCAGATCGACGCCATGTTCGAGAGTCTGGTGGAGGAGCATGGGGGGGAGCCGTTCGCCATCAGCGAGACCCTGGCGCAAATGACCCGCGCGCTCCCTTTCGACGCCCAATCCGCCTTGATCGGAGAGTTCGCCTTTTCCAACCTTCCCGGCATGAAGGACGCGGTGGTGATTCTGTGCCTCCACGCCGAGGAGGTGGTGCGTCACGAGGCGTTGCAATGGTTGCAGAAAAATGTGCGTCATCTGACCCCGACGGCTTTGCGCCGTTTGATCGTGATCCGCAACTGGTTGCCGGAAAAGGAGCGCAAACTTCTGGACGCGCTCATCAAGGCGGCGCGCATCAAGGGGGTGGAGTGCGCCCAGTGGGCCGCGGGAGCCCCGATGCAGTCGCTGCAGGCCTCCCAGATGGATGGAGTGGGGGCGCAATCCCTGATGGTCTCCATCGCCATGGAGAACCGGTTGGCCCGGATCGGCGCGGTTCTGCTGAAACAGAACGTCGGGGTGGCCGATGCCTGGATCACCCCGTCGATCTCCAGGCAGGAGGTCTCGATGACCTTCCGGCAAGCCGGGAAGCGGGAGTTCTTTCTGGAGGTGTCGGAGACCTATCTGCACGCGGCCATCCGGCACAATATCGCCGTGGGTCTGGCCAAGGGGGCCCCTCCCTCGGTCGGGTTGTTGCAGTGCGCCGAGTCCATCGCGGCCACGGAGTGGATGCCCGGACTGATCGATTTTCATCATCTGGTGGAGGAGATGATCCAAAACGAGGGGACGCGGCTCCTGGATGCCCAGACCCTGGAAGGGATCGTGCAGAGCAGCGGGGTTTGGGGTGACATTCCGAAAATCACCAACTCCTGGTTCGAGGAGAGTCAGGAGGTGGCCACTTTCCTGGAAAACACCCGCATTCGCAATCCGGAACGCCTGTTGCGTCAGGTGCTGGAGCTGTTCTGCGAGCCGAACCGGGAGATATGGGCCGAGCGGTTCGCCTGGACCGCCTTCTGGCTGCACGAGCAGACCGCCAAGGTGCGGAAACTGGCGGGCAACGATCTCCATTTCGCCGTCATGGCGCGTGAGCTCTATCGTGGGCGTCCTCTGCACGAACTGCCCCTCATGCGGAGCATCGCCATGCGCACCGTGAACGGGGAGAGCGGCTGGAGTTGACGGGGGATCAGCGGGCCAGGGTGATTTTTTGCGACTTGTGCCACAGTCCGGCCCTGGCTTCAGGCTGGGCAAAGGAGAAGGCGGTGGCGGTCCGGGTCACCCGGATGCGGCCCAGCCATTCGTACTGGAAATCGGGGATGCCGTCCGCCAGATCGATGGGCACGCCGTCGCTGAGCACGTTGAACACCATCCCCTCCTGCACGCCATGCCGGGTGCCCAGATTGATGATCACCTCCCCGGCGTCGGGATTGAGGATGCGGCCCCGCAGGGGATAGCGTTTCTTGACCAGCGCCGCCACCTCTTCGGCCCAGGCGGCCGCCTGTCGCGCCTCGGAGGCGAGAGCGGGATCGCCGGCCAGTCGCAACAGGTTCTCCTCGCTCGCCACATCCTTGAGGGCGGCTCCCGGGCTGGAGGCGTCGCCTTCCTCGGGGAGGATGAGGATTCTGGCGTCGGCGCAGAGGGCGAGCTGTTTCTGGAGTTTCTGATCCAGCCATTGTCCGGGGGTCCAGCGCAATGTCCGGGTGACCCGTTCCAGGATTTCCGGTTCCACCACGCTGACGCCCCGTTGGTTCAGTTCCCGGATCCAGAGTCGCGCAAACCCGGCTCCCCAGCCTGGCTGGTTGGGGGCGGGCGGGGGATCGAGCAGCAGGACTTGACCGGTGGGTGAACTCCAGGGAGGGGGGCGCTCCGGACCGGCGCAGTGTTGGAACCGTTCGGTCAGGGCGCGCACCCTGGAGTCGATCCAGAGCTTTTGAGCCGCGTCCCGGTGCGCGTTGCCGGAGGGATCGGGTGCCTGACCGCTGGCGTTGGCTTCCATGGGTTTCAGGGTCCAGCACCAGGCTCCCGTCAGCAGGAGGATCGCCACCATCCGGGCACGGTTCATTGGATTTCTCCTTCATCGGTCAGGTGCGGGGCGAAAAGATTCTGGTCGGCCAGCCGCAGGGCGGTCTGGAAGGTTTCCGCGTTCTGGAAGCGGTCGCGGGGTCGTTTGGCCAGGGCCTTCTTCACCACGGCGTAGAAGGGGGCCGGAATCGAGGTGTCGAAGGAGGCGGGATCGGTGGGCGTCGCCGTGAGGATGTTGTGGGTGATCGCCGTGGCGCTCGTGCCTTTGAAGGGTTTGGCTCCGGTGAGCAGTTCGTGCAGGATCACTCCGGCGGAAAAGAGATCGGCACGCAGGTCGGTGCGCTGTCCCATCAGTTGTTCCGGGGCCATGTATCCGTGGGTGCCGGTCACCTTGCTCATGCCGGGGGTCGGCTCTTTGGCGAAACGGGCGGCGCCGAAATCGGTGATCTTGACCTGCCCGTCCTCCAGCAGGATGATGTTGGCGGGTTTGAGGTCGCCGTGAATGATGCCCAGGCTGTGGACATAGCCCAACCCGGAGAGGGTCTGGTGCATGATCTCCACGCCGTGTTGCCGGTCGGGGCGCTGGCCATTCTGGATCAACG
>JADGCR010000228.1 GCA_015228895.1 Magnetococcales bacterium | reverse complement strand
GAGCACGACGAGAACGAGGTTCGGAAGGACTTCACGCCGTCGAGCGGGTGGCGATTGCCCGGGCGGTGGAGGAAACGCTGGGCAACCGTCGTGGGCAGAGGACGGATATCAATGGCATGGGACTTCCGCAAAATTTTGCGGAAGTTGTCTCCGGGCAGGAATTCCCCTTCCAGGTACGGAAGGCATGTTGTCCAGGCATCGGCGGAAACGTGGCATCGCGCCAAGCGTCCGGGTTGTGTGCCTGGGTGGCGTCGTCGGAAAGGCGGGGATCGGGCTGCTTTTTCATGGCTCACCACGCCTTCGGCTTCGAGCCGAGCCATTCGCCGAGCCATCTGGCTTGCTGCGATATCCCGCTCGCGCCATGTGCAACCATGGTTCCAGCTCGCACAAGAACGGATTGCAGATCATCCAGGAACGGCAGCAGCTCTTCAGGCGTGATGGCGCGGCTTGCATTGCGGCGATCGAAGGCCAACCGTCGCAACTCGTGCAGCAGTGCCTTGCCGTCATCGAAGGTGCGGCCTTCGGACATCTGATGCCGTCGTTGATGGGGTTCGGTGCCGCCTGTCTCCGGGGGCGCTGTCTCCGGGAACAGCAAATCGGCGTCAACCAGGCGCATCGTGCCTTTCTGCGTGACGTGAATCTTGATGGTGCGGGGGTGGGTGGTGCGGGTGGTGCTCATGTCGGTTGCTCCTTCGGCTGCTGGTGGCCGGAGCATGAGCGGTTCTCAAACGCGCAGACTCCGGGGGTTGAGAACCCCACCGAAGGTTGGGCAATCCGGTTTTGGGCTTGCGCCTTGGACAGGCCGGATTCCCCCGGAGCAGCACACGCGGAGATGGATTCGGGAGATGCACCCACCTGGAGGCGGGCACAAAAAAATCCGCATGACTGACGGGGCGGCTGTCCGCCTTCGGTGATTGTTGGGGAGGTTACCAAGCTCCTGCCATCCAGGGTGGCCGGGGATGTCAATGGGAAATATCGCTTGATCTTTCATATAAGTTCTTATATAGTTCCACCCATGAAAGAATTGCACTTCATCGATTCCGCCAGAATCGATCTGGCCTCTTTCCCGGAGGCCGCGAGACGGGAGGCAGGGAATGAATTGTGGCAGGTTCAGCTTGGTTTCATGCCGAGTGACTGGAAACCGATGCCGTCTATCGGTGCGGGAGCGATGGAGATCCGCATTCATGTTGGCGGCGCGTGGCGTGTGATCTACGTCGCCAAATTCAAGGATGTCGTTCATGTCCTCCACGCCTTCCAGAAGAAGACTCAAAAGACCAGTCCGGCTGACATCGAGTTGGCCACACGCCGTTACCGCAAAATTGGAGGATGACCAATGATCACAGAATCATGCGGCAATGTTTTCCTTGATCTTGGGTTTCCCCCGGATGAAGCCGAGATCCTGGCAATGCGTTCCAATCTGATGGGGCAATTGCGTTTGATGATTGACGAAAGAGGACTGACCCAGCAGGAAGCCGCCAAACTGCTTGGCGTCAAGCAGTCGCGTATCTCCGACCTCGTGCGCGGGAAGTTTGAACGCTTCAGCCTGGATATGCTGATCTCTTTTGCCATTCGTGCCGGGATGCGGGTGGAGATGCACTTGGCGGCATGAGCCTGCCGTTTTGAGGCCTCGATGATTTGATGAATTCGCAACCGACGAAGCTATTGTAGGATTCATTGTTGGAAGGCAAAAATTCCATTAAAAAAACTCTTTAAAATACAATATGTTATGTTGTGTGTTAGGCGGACACCCCTTCCGACAAACCCGACTTGCGGGTTTGATGAATTTGCAAATGATTGTAACAGCAGGAGAAAAATTTCCAAACTGTTACCCCTTACTGTTACCCCTTCCCCCGAACCCAAGCCTGAACAACACCCCTTTTTTACGCCCCCGTGCGCAGGAAGGAGCGCTGCAAACGAATGATTGCCTCGCCAGAGACCTGACGCTAAAATCACACCAATCGTTTCTGCGGAAAAATGGCGGAGTGGTTTATGCAACGGTCTTGAAAATCGTTGAGCCGTAAGGCTCCGTAGGTGCGTCTCCCACTTTTTCCGCCAATCGTCCAGTTGCCGGTTCCTTTTGAGCAGATTGCCGGATATGATCAAACCAGGCAAGCGCGACATAAAGCACCTCATGTTGATTAGCGGCCCAGAGTTGAACACTCTGCAAGCGTTGACCGTCCACATGGCTGGATCTTTTCATGCCAGCAGGGGGTGAGTCGGCTATCCTTCAGTTTATCAAACAACCCACAGACCGGGAGCAGACCATTGAATACAATCGATAAGGAATTAATGAGTCGTCGTAAAGTTTTGATACGCATGCTCTCCCTGGGGTTGCTGGCTGGGGTTGGCCCCATCCTCCTTTCCGCCTGTGGTGGAGCAAAGCCAAAAAAATTGGAAGCTGGGATCAATCAATTGGAGGGGCATGTCCTTATCGACGGGCGTCCTGCAAGAACTGGAATGGAAGCAAACAACAACAGTCTGATCGAAACCGGACCGGATGCCATGCTGGCACTTGTTCTAGGCAAGGATGCCTTTCTGATTCGAGAAAATACCAAACTACAATTCAATCCGCCGGGTTCCGCTCAGAGCAAATATCCCCTGTTTGCCGAGGCTGCGAGTGACAGGAAATCAATGACGGACACCCCGAACGGACCCGCCATTGCGGTCTCAAAGGATGCGTTCGGTTTTACCCTCGAGTCGGGCAAGGTTCTCTCCGTATTTGCCGGAGGGAGGCGACTGCTCAGAACTCCCGAGCTTCAAATTGGTATTCGCGGGACAGGTGTCTATCTGGAGAGCGCCATCATATCTGGCAGCGAAAACAGCTACATTTGCACCTGTTACGGGACCATTGACATCCAATCCAGAACAAACCCCTCAATTCAAGAAACCATCGTCTCCAAACATCATGATAATCCACGTTCCATTATTGCCTCACAGAACCATGCAAAGATAAACCCGGCCCAGTTTGTCAATCACACCGATGCGGAGTTGGTCATGATCAATGCGTTGGTTGGTCGCACTCCACCTTTCATAGAGCAGCAGAGCATCCAACCAATCGGACAAACTCCCAACTTGCAACCAATCATTCAGGCACCGATTAATATACCCACAGCCCCCAGTATGCCACATTAGCCGTCCTGGCAGGTCAGCGCAATCTTTTGGGTCGGATGCCCGCATCAACCAGTATCCCCAACCCTGAACTGCCCCTTTTTACGCCCCCGCGAGGAGGCGGGAATGCTGAATCCAACATGATGATCTACGTGGATGCCGATGCCTGCCCAGTGAAGTCCGAGGTGATGCGGGTCGCGGAACGCCATGGTCTTGCCGTCCACATGGTCAGCAACCAATGGCTGCGTCTAACCGCCCATCCCCTGCTGAAGCTCCAGGTGGTCACGGGAGGTCTGGACAAGGCCGATGACTGGATCGTGGAGCGCATCGAGCGAGGTGATATCGCCATTACGGCGGACATTCCCCTGGCCGCCCGTTGCCTGGCCAAGGGCGCACGGGTCATCGGCCCAACGGGCAAGCCCTTCGATGACGACGGCATCGGCATGGCCCTGGCCATGCGCGACCTCAACGCCCAACTGCGCGATTCCGGAGAAATCCGCGGGGGAGGACCGCCTTTTGGCAACAAGGACAGGTCGCGTTTCTTGCAAACTCTGGAAGAGACGATTCAGACAATCAAGCGCGGGAAATGAGAGCTCTGCGAACAGTTCGACTGAAGAGCTTGTGAAAAAATCAAATCCTACTGCGAACGCCTCCAATTCATGCCCCGCTGCGTTGCGAAACGTGCTCCAGGGGGTCGCGTGGAACGACCACGCTCACCCCTGGAGCCCATTTCGCGCCTTGCGGAGCAAGTTTGGAGACGCTCTCGCGACGGATTTGATTTTTTTACAAGCTCTGACCAGGCG
>JADGCR010000227.1 GCA_015228895.1 Magnetococcales bacterium | reverse complement strand
CTGTTCATCACAATCATTCCATTATTGCGTGGTGTGGACACGATGGGGGGATGAGGTCAAAATGGACAGACTTTGTGGCCCGACGTTAAACAACAAATCCATCGCAGACAGGTATGGGATAAAGTTGCCGTGCAGTTGCGGGTAGATGGGATGCTGGTAATTCTGCCATTCAACAACCACATTGTGTTGCGCGAACAGCGCTTCGTTCAGGTAGGCTTTGGCGGCGTTGCCTGACAGGTAGCGATCCGCGGAGAAATGTTGACATAAACGCAACAGGCGTTCACTCCGCTCACCCCCGATATGCAGCTCGGAAGAGCGGTAAACCGTGCGTTGCAAACCCAACCAATAGCACATCAGTTGGATCATTGTCAAATCCATGTCCACCAGCATCCGCCATGGTCTGGAGAGCGCCTCCTTGAATTCGGGGAGATAATGATCCACATACGGGGCTTTGGCGTAAAACTGCTCCAGGGTGCCGAGATGTTTTTTGACCCACTGTGTGTTGGGATCGATTTCAATATCCAGAATCAAAGGTTTGCCCAACCCTTTATGCCGAACGGGCACAGTCAGCCAGAGGGGGCCGGTTGCGGAGCGGATCCGGTTGCGATTGCGCCAGCCGTGTTTGTCGAACTGGACATCATCGTAGATCACAAAGAGATCGCAACGGTGAAGCAGGTCAAAAAAACCCAACCAGGGCAGATAGCCCGGTTGCAAAACGGCAAGAGTGGTCATGGCATGGAACTCGTCAGTCGATTGGCTGGAGGGCCAACAGGTTAAATCCTTCAGTGAACTGAGTATGTCACAATTGCCGTGACTGGAAAAGCAATATTTTATGTTTGTACAGAATTTTGGCATCCTGATTGGAAATTTTTTTTATTGTCTTTGCTGATGTAAATAGGATAGAATAACGATAATTACAATGATTGTCTTGAGTCGATTTCAGTCTTTTTATTGTGATGAGGAAAAGATGTCTCAGCGTCATCAAGGTCTTTACCGGCTACTCTATCATCCGGGATTCTACCAATGGTTCCAGAATCTGCTTGGAGAGGACCGCTTTGCGCGGGAGGTCGTCAAGGGTCTGCTCCGACCCCGACCGGGGGATCGGGTGCTGGACATCGGTTGCGGCACGGGCAACCTGTTGAACCATCTCCGGGAGGTCGAATATACCGGCCTCGACAACAACCCCCGGTACATAGAACACGCCAGGAACAGATATGGCGACCGGGGCGCGTTCATGACGGGTGACGTGACGACGCTGCGAACGCGCCTGGACGGAGAGCGCCGTTTTGAAATCGTCTCCCTTCTGTGTGTCACCCATCATCTGCCGGACCAGATGGTGCTCGACCTGTTCCGGGTGTGCAAAACCCTGTTGGCGGAGGGAGGGCGCCTCTGTCTGGTGGACCCCTGTTTCCATCCCGGACAACCCTTCATCGCCCGCCACCTGGCGGAAAGGGACCGGGGAGAGCATGTGCGATCCGTCCGGGAGTACGAACGGTTGATCCATGCCGTTTTTTCCGAGGCGCGGACGGAAATTCGTCAAGGAATATTGAGAATTCCCTACAGTCATCTCTTTCTGGAGGCCGTCGGCTGACCGGAAGGGATGGCGTGCTCGCCACCGAGACTCCTGATGGCCAGCAGGACGCTTTTGAGCAGCGCCACCGGATGACGCGGCTGGGCACCAGGAAAGATGCGGGACAACAGAAACGCCTCCGTGAGACTCCCAAGAAGGACATAAAACCGGTCGAGGGGCAGACGCGTCAATGGACCGAGCAGCCGCAGGAGGGACTTTGGCAGACAGCAAAACAACGGGGCCAGATTTTTGAGACGATAGAGTTGTTCCCGTTCCCCGGAGGTATATTGTTCGAGCACGCTGGGGGCTTCGTAACGGATGCTGGCGTAATCGAAATTCGCGGAGAGCACCGCCAGTTCGATGGCCAGATTGGTCAACTCGGTTTTTGGGAATGGGGAAAAAATACTGAAGGTCGGTGCCGCATGCCCCAATCCCTGGGAGAACCGCACCGAATTGAAATCGTCCGCCAGGGTGGTGCCGGGCAATCCCAGCATGGTGTTGCCATACACCCGGATGCCATGGCGATGGCACAAGGCGAAGGCGTGTCTGAGGGTCTCGTTGGCAATGTTGCGCTTGAGAACCGTGTTGCGAATCCTTTCATCGCCGCTCTCGATGGACATCCCCACGGAGCGGCAACCGGTTCGCGCCAGAAGGGCGGCAATCTCCTCCGTGACCGCGTCCGGACGGATCAGGCAATAATAAGGCAACCCGATCTCGCCGGGGTATCTGCGGGCGAACTCCTCCAGCCAGGGCATACTGGTGCGGGTGACGAAAACATCGTCGCTGAAACGGATCATGCGCGCCGTGGGAAAATGCTCGATGATGTGGCGCAACTCCGCGATCACGTTGTCCACCGAACGCCGACGAAATAGTTGTCGCCCCTCCCCCTTGAACATTTTGTTGTAGGCATGGTTGAAACAGTAGGTGCATTTGTAAGGGCATCCCCGCTGGGTTTGCACGGAACGGATCCCGGCGGCCTGCAGGTCCGGCGCGGCCTCGTAGAAAACCGCCCGGTCGGCGAAGGGCAGGGCGTCCAGGGCGTCCACCGTCTCTTTGGGGGGGACGGGACAGGTGGCGGTCACCAGATTGGGAATGCCATCGAGGGATTCCCCCCTTTCCCAGGCGGAGAGAACCCGTGGCAGGGTCGCATCCCCGTCACCCACGCAGATGGCGTCCAGGGAGAACTTGTCGAGCACCTCCGGGAAAAAGGTGGGATGGGGTCCTCCCATGATGCGCAGGATGCGCCGCGTCTGTCGGGCCTGCCAGTCACGCACCAACCGGTCCGCGTGAAAAAACAGCCCCTCGTTGGGCGTCATGGTGCTGTAGGCGACCACATCCGGCGCAAACGCGTCGAGCAGCGCGGATAAATTGTGTTGGTTCAACACGGCCAATCTGGTATGATGCCCATCGCGTCGCGCAATGGCACTCAACAGCATGACTCCCAGCGGCTCGCTGTAAAATGCTTCTGATACACAAAACAGTATTTTCATATTTCGTATGATCTTTTGATTAAGTCAAGCCAATGAAATCTTGCAAAACGAATGAAATGGAAAGCTGTCGTCCCGGTCAATCCCGGTGCTTTCTTTTTTTCTTTTGACCTTGGGTGTGAATGGTATAATATTTAACGGATTCATACCAAGGAATTTTGATCAATGCCAAATCCCCCACCTTCCGAGCGAGACCAGCCCACCCCGATGCCGCCGTTGTTCGTGGTCGGGTGCGACCGGTCCGGCACCACCCTGCTCACGGCGCTGCTGGAGTCCAGACTCGATCTGGTCGCCCCTCTGGAGACCCATTTCATTCCTTATTTCGCCAAAACCTTGTTTTTATGGGGCAACCTGCAAAACAGACACAATCGGAAACGACTGCTTACCGAAATTTACCATTTTCTGGAAATTCTGCTGGTCAAGAATTATCCGCAGAAAGAGAGAGCGTCCATTCGTCACGCCACCCTGCTGGCCACACTGTCCCACTTCGACACCATCCTGGAAAGCGCCTCCAGTTTCGGGGAGTTGATTCGGGGACTCTTCGCCCACTTCGCCGCCTACCACAACAAGCGGGGCTGGGTGGACAACAGCTCCTTCTACGAATCCATCTCCCTGGAGACCTGGCAGGAACATCTGCCCGACATGAAAGTCATCCACATCGTCCGGGACGGACGGGATGTGGTCCTCTCCTGGTTGCGCTCCTGGTGGGGACCCGCCACCCTGGGAGAGGCCGCCTCTCTTTGGCAAACCCATGTGACCGACAAGCGGGCCTGGGGCGCCCGGCATCCGGATCAATACCTGGAAGTGCGCTACGAACACCTGCTGGACGATCCGGAGACGGTCTTGCGTCAAATCGCCGGTT
>JADGCR010000226.1 GCA_015228895.1 Magnetococcales bacterium | reverse complement strand
CACTCATCGGGCAACCCGGTCTACGACGAATCCGTGATGCGCGCCATCAGCAAAACGGTCTCCGTGGATCCGCCGCCGGCGGGATGCAACGAGTGTCGTGAACTGGAGATCCGCTTCCGGCCGGAAGTGGAGTAGGATCAGGTCTGTGGGATCAGGTCTGTGGGATCAGGGATCAGGTCTGTGGGATCAGGGATCAGGTCTGTGGGATCAGGTCTGTGGCAGGTTGGCGCGGGAGGAAAATCCGGGGGCTGTTGTCCAGCTCCCCCGGATCATCATGAGGTTACCTCCAGCCATGACGGTCGCCATGACGGTCGTAGTGGCGCGCGTCCCGATGGTGATGTCTGCGACCGCCATCCTTGTAGATGACAATGCCGGATGAGGGATAATAGACCGGCTCCCGCACCACATAGCGGGTCACCGGACGGGTGACGACCACGGTTTGCGTGACGGTCGGGACCATGGTGACCGCGGGTTGCCGATTGCGCTCCTCAAGACGCCATTGTCCATACTCGTCCCGGCAGGTCAAGCCGATGAGGGTCTCCTGTTGGCCATCGATGGTGGCCTGGAGATTCACTTCCCGGCAAACGCGGCCATCGATCGTCCTGGCCGGCTGGGGCGTCACGATGTAAGCGACGCTGGTGTCCGGGTTGACCCAGGTGGTTCTGGTGTAGGACGGGCTGTACTCCAGGGCCTGATACATCGCGGCGCTGCCCTCTTTTTCCCGCTCGTTGCCGATCGCGTAACCCAGCAGACCACCGGCGAACGCGCCGATCAGGGCGTTCTCCGCCCGGTTTTTCCCCGGTCCCGACAGGCTGCCCGCCAACGCGCCTCCCAAAGCGCCCACGCCCGCGCCGCCGCCCGCGTCCGCCCACAGGTGAACAGGGGACAGCAGATAACCGGTCAGGGCCATTGCCATCATCCGATGTTTCATTGTTTTGTCTCTCCTCGCAGTCCGACGACGTGAATTGACAATCCGGTTCTTTTCATGCTTGATTATAGCATAGCATAAACAACCTGTAACAGTCAAGATACGGCCGGGACGCAACACCATGGGCTGGAAAAAAATCAGGACAATCGGCATACTGCTCCTCCTGGCGGGAGGCGGTCTTTGGATCTACTGGCAACAGTATGGCATGGGGGAATCCACCCGCTGGGTGACCGCGAAGGTCGCCCGGGGCGACATCGAGGAGAGCACCACGGCCCTGGGCACCCTGCAACCCCTGAACTACGTGGATGTGGGCACCCAGGTCTCCGGACAATTGCGCAAAATTCATGTCCCGTTGGGAGCGACCGTCCGGGAAGGGGAGTTGCTGGCCGAGATCGATCCCACCCTTTACGCCACCCGCGTGGAGGCGGATCAGGCCCAGTTGCAGGGACTGAAGGCGCAATTGACGGAAAAGCGGGCCCAACACGCCCTGGCGCAAAGTCAATACGAACGACAGCAGAAAATGCTCGCCGCCAACGCCACCAGCCAGGAAGCCTACCAGAGCGCCCTCTCCACACTCAAAACCACCCAGGCGCAACTGGAACAGTTGGCCGCGCAGATGCGTCAGGTGGAGTCCACCCTGCGCGGGGACGAGGCCAATCTGGGCTACACCCGCATCTTCGCCCCCATGAACGGCACCGTCGTCACCCTCCCCGCCCGCCAGGGGCAGACCCTCAACGCCAATCAACAGGCCCCCCTGCTGCTCCGCATCGCCGATCTCTCCACCATGACCGTCTGGACCCAGGTTTCCGAGGCCGACATCGTGCGTCTGAAACCGGACATGGAAGCCTATTTCACCACCCTGGGACGCCCGGAAAAACGCCACGCGGGCCGGGTGCGCCAGATCCTCCCCACCCCGGAGGTGGTCAACAACGTGGTGCTCTACAACGCCCTGTTCGACGTGCCCAACCCGGATGGGGAACTGGGCATCCAGATGTCGGCCCAGGTCTCTTTCGTCCACGCCGCCGTCAAGGATACCCTGGTGATCCCCATCGCCGCCTTGTTTCAGGCCGACAGGGAGAAAAAACGCAGCCAGGAAAAACCCGCGGGCGGCACGGTGCGGGTGCTGCGCGAGGGAAAACCGGAAACCCGCAGCGTGGAGTTGGGGGTGAAAAACCGCCTGCAGGCGCAAGTGCTCTCCGGCCTTCAGGAGGGGGAGGAGGTGATCCTCTCCAGCAAAGGCCCCGAAAAGCGGTCCGGCGGCTCCCCCCTGAGCGGCGGCCACCCCACCGCTGGCGGCAGACCACGGCCATGACCCCGATTCTGGCACTGGAAAATGTGTTCAAGACCTACTTTTCCGGCGCGTTGTCGGTGGAAGTGCTCCACGGCGTCTCGATGACGGTCCAGCAGGGGGAGTTTCTCGCCATCATGGGGGCGTCGGGGTCGGGCAAATCCACCCTGATGAACCTGATCGGTTGCCTGGACCGTCCCACTTCCGGTCGCCTGTTGTTCGCCGGGCAGGACATCTCCCTGCTGGACAAGGATGCCCTGGCGGGTCTGCGCCGCGATGCCTTCGGTTTCATCTTTCAGCAGTACAACCTCCTGCCCTCGGCCACGGCGCTGGAAAACGTGGAAATGCCCGCCCTGTACGCCGGTCTGGCCAAAAACGAGCGCAGGAGTCGCGCCCGCGCCCTGTTGACCACCCTGGGTCTGGGAGATCGCATGGAACACCGTCCCAGTCAACTCTCCGGGGGACAACAGCAGCGGGTCGCCATCGCCCGCGCCCTGATCAACGGCGGACGGGTCATCCTGGCGGACGAGCCGACCGGCGCCCTGGACAGCCACAGCGGACAGGAAATCCTGGCGCTTTTGCATCGTCTCCACCAGGAAGGCCACACCATCATCCTGATCACCCACGACCCCACGGTGGCCAGGGAGGCCAGCCGATTGATCACCATCGCCGATGGCATCATTCTCTCCGACAGCGGCCAGGCCGTCCCGCCACCCCATCCGGGGATGAGATCATCCGACCCCAAAAGGCGCGGAAACGCCATCGACCTGGTGGAAACCGTGCGGATCGCGCTCCACTCCTTGCGGGCCAACCTGTTCCGCACCGTCCTGACATTGCTGGGCATCATCATCGGCGTGGGATCGGTGGTGGCCATGCTGGCCTTCGGGGACGGGGCCAAGCAGGATGTCCTGACCCGGATTCAGGCCATGGGCACCAACCTGCTCATGGTCCGTTCCGGCGCCCCCAACATGCGGGGCACGGGGGGGCAGGTGGCCACCCTGATGCCCGCGGACGCCGAAGAGATCGCCCTGCTGCCCAACGTGCTCCGGGCCGTTCCGGAAATGTCCGGCTCCGTCACCCTGCGTCTGGGGAGCAACGACACCCAGTCCCCCGCCACCGCCACCAGCGCCGATTTTCCCATGGCCCGCGACTGGCCGGTGGAACAGGGAATTTTCTTCACCCCGGAAGACGTGAAGAGTCATGCCCCGGTGGTGGTGCTGGGTCAGACCGTGGTGGACAATCTCCTGGGAGCCGGGGCGGACCCCATCGGGCGGCATCTGCTCATCAACAACGTCCCGTTCCAGGTGATCGGCACCATGACCCGCAAGGGGGCCACCCCCTATGGTTCCGACATGGACGACGCGGTTTTCGTGCCGCTGTCCACCGGCAGCCTGCGCCTGTTCGGGCAGCGTCACCTGCGCTCCATCAACGTGGAGGTCGCGGACGTGCAGGGCATGGAGGCCACCCAGGAGGCCATCACCGCCTTGATGACCGCCCGGCACCGCAAGGTGGACTTCCAGGTGCGCAACATGGCCTCCATCCTGGATACCGCCACGGAAACCCAGAACACCATGACCCTGCTGCTGGGTTCCATCGCCACCATCTCCCTGCTGGTGGGGGGGATCGGGGTGATGAACATCATGCTGGTCAGCGTCACCGAGCGGACCAGGGAGATCGGCATTCGCATGGCCACCGGGGCGCGCACCCACAACATTCTCGCCCAGTTTCT
>JADGCR010000225.1 GCA_015228895.1 Magnetococcales bacterium | reverse complement strand
AGGCGGAAGGATTCCGCAAGATCACCTTCCTCCCGGACCGACCGGATGTCATGGCCCGCTTCACCGTCACCCTGGAAGCGGACCGGGAACGGGTGCCGGTCCTGCTCTCCAATGGCAACCTCAAACAGACCGGCGCCAAACCCGGCAACCGGCATTTCGCCGTCTGGGAGGACCCCTTCCCGAAACCCGCCTACCTGTTCGCCCTGGTGGCGGGCACGCTGGTCTGCCGCCAGGAGACCTTCACCACCCGCTCAGGCCGGACCGTGACCCTGCAGGTCTGGGTGGAACCGGAAAACGGCGACCAATGCCAACACGCCCTGGAGTCCCTCAAAAAATCCATGGCCTGGGACGAACAACGGTTCGGCAGGGAGTACGATCTGGACCTCTACATGATCGTGGCGGTCAACGACTTCAACATGGGGGCCATGGAGAACAAGGGACTCAACCTCTTCAACGCCCAGTACGTCCTCGCCGATCCGGAAACCGCCACCGACGCCAACTACGAGGAGATCGAAAGCGTCATCGCCCACGAATATTTCCACAACTGGACCGGCAACCGGATCACCTGCCGGGACTGGTTCCAGCTCAGCCTCAAGGAGGGGTTGACCATCTTCCGGGATCAGAGCTTCTCCGCCGAAGCCGGTTCCGGGTCGATCCAGCGCATCCGCGCGGTGCAGGAGTTGCGCGGCGCGCAGTTTCCGGAAGACGCGGGTCCCACCGCCCACCCGGTACGCCCGGACACCTACATGGAGATCAACAATTTCTACACCGCGACCATCTACAACAAGGGCGCGGAGGTGGTCCGCATGCTGGAAACCCTCATCGGCAAGAGCGCCTTCCGTCAGGGGATGGACCTCTATTTCCAGCGGCACGACGGTCAGGCGGTCACGGTGGAGGCGTTCATCGCCGCCATGGAGGCGGTCTCCAACCGGGATCTCACCCAGTTTGTCCGCTGGTATCATCAGCCCGGCACCCCGGAATTGACCCTCCACTGGCGGCATGAGCCGGAACGGGAGCGGTTCACGCTGACCATCGGGCAACACTGTCGGCGCCCGGGGCAGACCGAACCGTCCCTCCCGCTGCTCATCCCCGTGGCCGTGGCCCTGTTGCATCCGGAAACCGGCACCCCCCTGCCCTTGACACTGGAGGGGGAGGACCCGGCCCGGGCCACCCCCGAAAAAATTCTGGAGGTGACCCAAAATGAGGAGCGTTTCCATTTCACCGGCCTCAGGCACTCCCCCATTCCCTCGGTGCTGCGGGGATTTTCCGCGCCGGTCAAACTGCGCGCCCCCTTGACGGACGCCCAGTTGGCCTTTTTGTGGGGTGCCGACAACGATCCGTTCAACCGCTGGGACGCGGGCCAGGAACTGGCGACGCGGGTTCTGCTGCAAAACGCGCGCGGTTCGGCCCCGCGGGAGGAGGCGATCCCACCGGTTTTCCAGCGCGCCTTCGCCGCCACCCTCACGGAGGAACGCATGGAACCGGCTCTCGTCGCCCTGGCTCTCTCCCTGCCCGGCCTGACCTCCCTGCTGGAAAAAATGGAGTCCGCCGACCCGGAGGCCCTGCACCGGGCGCGGGAATCGGTGCGGCGACAACTGGCCACAGCCTGCCGGAAAGAGTTGCTGTCGGTCCACGCCGCCAACCAGACACCCGGACCCTATCGACGCCACCCGGAGGAGATCGGTCGCCGCGCCCTGAAGAACCTCGCCCTGGGTTATCTCATGGCTCTGCCGGACAACGACGACCCCACCCGCATGGCCCTGGAGCAGATCCGCGCCGCGGACAACATGACCGACCGCCTGGGGGCGTTGACTCCCCTGGTCCACGCCGGGCGTCCGGAGGCCCTGGAGGTGCTGGACAGATTGGAACGGCAATGGCGCGACCATCCCTTGGCCATGGACAAGTGGTTTGCCATTCAGGCCGCGGCCCCCCTGCCCAACGCCCTGGAGGGGGTCAGACGGTTGATGCAAAACCCCCAATTCAACCTGCGCAATCCCAACCGGATCCGGGCGGTGGTCGGCACCTTCTGCCGCCAGAACCTCTCCCGGTTTCACGATCCCTCCGGTGCCGGGTATCGGCTGGTCGCCGAAGTGATCCTCACCCTGGATCCGGGCAATCCCCAGATCGCCGCCCGTCTGACCGGCGTGTTTTCCCGCTGGCGTCGTTTCGAGCCGGTCCGTGGGCAGGCCATGCGCCAGACCCTGGAGGAGATCGTGAGAACCCCCAATCTCTCCCGCAACACCTATGAAATCGCTTCCAGGAGTCTTGCCTGATTGCGTTTCGCATGGATTCGTGGCAAAGTGATGCGTTGCACAATCTTGTTTTGACTCCCGCCCCAGGAGTATGAAAGGAGCGCCGCACATGATCCCACAAGCCACCACCCCCACCCACTCCCCTCCCGACCGCCCACGGGCGGAAGCCCGCATCCCGTTTCATACCAGGATGCGTCTGGAAATCACGCTGGGTGAGGTGATCGAAGGGTTCACCGCCGATGTCAGCATGAGTGGCGCCTTCATGGAGACCACGATGCCAACGGGGGCCTGTCAAGTCGGTGACAAAGGGGTGGTCTTTCTGGAAATGCGCGAGGGCGCCACCAGTTACGAAGTCTCATTCCCCTGCCAGGTGGCGCGCGTCAATGTCCGTGGCATCGGGCTGGATTTCGAGAGCGAACGGTAGCAACCTGCTGGTTTGATCTGTCACTCTTCAGTCATCTTCATCCGTTTCCACATCACCCCCCAAAGATCAAACCCCGCAAGGTCTTGAGCGGGTGTTGCAGCAGATCGTCCATCAGGGTGCGGTTGAGCAGGCGGTACTCGATCAGGGTCAGCAGAAAGATCAGATCCCGGCTTTCCGTCTTGACCTCATCCAACAGCAGATCCGCCTCGAGAAATTTTGACTGGGCGAACAAATCCACCATGGACTCGGCGGTATGGTGAAAAGCGCGGTGTTTTCTGTTCAACTGCTCCAACTCCGGAAAGTCGCCATACTTCTGCTGCCCCACCGAATGGAGCCAACGTCCCAATTCACAGGTATCGTGGGAGCTCAGAATCATGTCCGTCCGCCCCTTGCGAATGGTGGCTTCCAGTTGCAGAACCCATTTGAGATGGACAAGCCGGGCTACGGAAAGATCGATCATGCGTGAGGTCTCCTGTCATACATCTTGAGGCGGCGATCAGTTGACCCGGACCAGACGGAAGCCCAGATCTTCGAAAGCGGCAAACGGCTCCACCCGCATCCGCCGGGCGGTGCGACAATCCTTGGCCATGCACAAAAAACCACTCCCCCGCACCACCCGCGATTCATCGCTGGTCCCGCCACGGGGATTCAGGGCAGGCCCTTTGGCATAATAATCGGCCTGGTAACGATCCTCGGTCCACTCCCGCACATTGCCGGCCATGTCGTACAATCCCCATTCATTGGGCCGCTTCTCCCCCACCACGCGGGACTGGCCACCGGCGTTGCTCTTGACCCAGGCGTAATCGGTCAAACTCCAATGATCCATGTCCCCGGTGATGAACGGCGCATCCTTGCCCGCGCGGGCGGCATACTCCCACTCCGCCTCCGTGGGCAGACGCAAATTGAAACTCTCCCCCAGGGCGCGGGAAAACATGCGGACAAACTTCTGCACATCGTTCCAGGAGACCTTGGCCACCGGGTGATTGATTTTGCTCTCCCGGTACATGCCCAGAGGGAAATCCCCCATGATCCGGTTCCATTTGCCCCAGGTCACCAGATACTTGCTCATCCAGAAACCATCCAGGCGCACCTCCCGCTGCGGCGACTCGTCCGGGCGACGCCCCGCCTCCTGCGCCCCGGCCCCCATCCGGAAAGTCCCGCCCGGCAGCCAGACGAACTCCATGCCCGTCACCGGGTCCGCCCAGAGGGCACCCCGTTTCTTCACCTGGGGGGTGGTGGGAGGGACGGTCACCGTGCCGGGGACCGTGCTGGAAGAGG
>JADGCR010000224.1 GCA_015228895.1 Magnetococcales bacterium | reverse complement strand
TTTTGATCAGGTTTTCACCTCCTGCACCTTCTGCTCGGTGCGGGATTTCATGGGGCTGGGGGTACGGAGCCGGGACCAAAGCGCGCTCCTGGAGGAGATGGCCTTTCTGATCGAACAAAAGGGGGTGCGCCACTTCGAATGGCTGGACGACGACCTGCTGCACGACGTGGAGGGTTTCAGGGAGATTCTGCGCACCATCGTCGCCCGCCGCTGGCCCATCACCTGGTCGGCCAACAACGGCCTGATCGCCGGTTCCATCGACGCGTCGCTCCTGGAACTGATGCGGGCCTCCGGGTGTGTGGGCTTCAAGATCGGGGTGGAGAGCGGCAACGCCCGCATGCTCAGGAAGGTGCGCAAACCCGCCAGCCTGAAGATCTTCCGCCGGGTGGCCAACCTGCTGACCGCAACCCCGGAGCTTTTCGTGGGAGCCAATTTTCTCTTCGGAGTGCCGGGGGAGACCTTCGGACAGATGCTGGACTCCTTCCGCTTCAATCTGGAGCTCAACCTGGACTGGGCGGCCATGACCGTCTGTCAGAAGATTCGCGGGGCCTCCGCCTTCGGAGAGTTGGGGGAGCAGTTCGCCGAACAGATGAGCGACCCGGCGGGCCGGGTCGGCAACTTCATCCCCAGCCGCGAGTCCAGGGACGGCACCATGGCGGTGGCCGACAACGTGCTGCGCAATCTGCAGGTGTTCCACCTGCCGGCGGCCCTGGTCCCCTCCGAGGATCAGGTCCGGGAGATCTGGTTGACCTTCAACCTGGTGGCCAACTTCATCTGCAACAAGAACCTGCGACCGGGGGGACGGGTGGCCAAATTCATCCACTGGGTGGAAATGGCGCGGGTGGCCTATCCCGCCAATCCCTACATGTGTCTGTTTCTCGCCCTGGCCCACCGCATCGCGGGCCGGGAGTCCCAGGCCGCCGCCTACCTGCGCAAGAGCCATGAGCGCCTGGGGAACGTCTATTGGCAGGAACGTTTCGACGCCTTTGGCCTGAATGGCGTCCTGAACCATTTCCCCGCCACGGCCGAGGCCGCTTTTCAGGCCCTGGACGGACTCAGGGAGCTGGCCGCGACCCACTTCGCTCCCGGTCCACAACCCCTTTCAGGAAAGGTCCCGTCCCATGCATAACCAAACGATCGACCTCAACCCGGCCGTCTGTCGGATCTGCCGGGAACGGAATCCGCAGCCTCTGCTCAATTTCGGTCCCCAACCCATCGCCCATCGCATTCTGGAACAGCCGGTCACCAGCGAGGAGCGTTTTCCCCTCTCGGTCCATCTCTGTCCCACCTGCGGTCTGGTGCAGAATCTCTCCCCCATCGATTCGGAGATCCTCTACCGGAATTATAATTATTGTTTCAGCTCCTGGAAGCCCCAACCCCATGTGGTCGAGGAGATCGCCCTGCTGCGGGAACAGGTGGGCCAGGGCGCGGTCTTCGAGATCGGCTGCAACGACGGGATGTTCCTGGAACAGTTGCGTCACGCCGGTTTCGCCCCGGTGGTGGGGGTGGAGCCAAACGGGGTGGCGAGCGGCACGGCCAGGGACAAGGGATTCACCGTCCATACCAGCATGCTCACCGCCCAGGTGTGCGAGCAGGCTTTGCGGCAGCATGGCCCCTTCAAGGCGGTGGTGATCCGTCAGGTGCTGGAACACCTGGCCGACATTCATCACGCCTTCGACCGCATGGAGTCGTTGCTGGACAAGGACGGCCTGCTGTTGATCGAGGTGCCGGATTTCGACATCGCCATGGAACAGGGGGACTGTTCGGTGCTGTGGGAGGAGCATGTGAATTTTTTCACCGAGCCGGTTCTGCAACGTCTGCTGGGGATGCGTGGTTTCGCGCCCGTGACCTGGCGGAAGTACGATTTTTTCTCCGGTGGGGTCCTGATGGTGCTGGCCCGTCGGATGGAGAAGCCGGTGGACTGGCTGGCCACGGGCCCCACCCTGGATCAGGGGCTGGCGTTTGCCGACAAGGTCAACCGCTACAGCCGGTATCTGCTGGGGGTGTTGCGACGCTGGCGGGATGCGGGGGGTTCGGTGGCCTTGTACGGGGTCGGGGCGCGGGCCTGCACCGTGGTCAACGCTCTGGAGCTGGGTCCTTACATCGATTTGAGCGTGGACGATCAGACCGAACGCCAGGAGAAGTACATGCCGGGAAGCCGTCTGCCCATTCGCGCGCCCCAGGCCATGACCGGCCTGAACGGACCGTTGCTGGTCCTGCTGGCGGTCAACAGTGAAAACGAGGCCCGGGTCAAACACAAGATGAGCCATTTGCTGGGTACGGTGGAGACCCTCTCCCTTTGCTCGCCCACGGACATATTTGGCGAGCTGGACACCCTGGTGGGACGGATGGAGTGCCGTGCCCAGGTTGCCACCTATTGATTCCGACCCGGAAACGAGCCACCACATGCCCCGCTCCCGGATGGTCGCAAGCACCGCGCATACGGACACTCCATCGGAAGAGGGGGCCTTGGCTCTGTATGCCTCGGACCAGGTGGCGGAATCCCTGGCGGTCGCCGGGCAACTCCTCACGGCAGCCCCGTCCAACGCCACGGCGCTGAATCTGGCGACGGCCTGCCATTTGCGGCTCGGCAATCTGGAACAGGCCCGCCTGTATCTGGAACGCCTCCTGGATCTGCATCCAGAGATGGCCCAGTTGCACCACCAGTTGGGCATTCTCTGTAAAGGGCAGCGCCGTCTCCCGGAGGCGGAGGCGGCCTATCGGCGCGCCATTGCCAGGGAGCCGGATTATGCGGAGGCCCATTACAACCTGGGTGTGCTCCTGCAGGAACAGCTCCGCCTCGCGGAGGCCGAAACCGCCTATCGGGAGGTGGTGCGGCTCCAGCCGGACCATGCCGAGGTGCGCAACAATCTGGGCAACCTCTGGAAGGCGCAAAACCGCCCGGACCAGGCGGAAGCCGCCTATCGACAGGCGATTGCCAGAAAACCGGACTACGCCGACGCCCATTTCAATCTGGGCAATCTCCTGACGGAGCTGGACCGGTACGAAGAGGCGGAAGCCGCCTACCGGCAGGTGATGCGCATCCAGCCCCGGGACGCGGAGGTGTGGAACAATCTGGGCAATCTTCTCTATCGGCAGCGCCGGCACCAGGCCGCCGAGGCCGCCTACCGGGAGGCGTTGCGCCTGCAACCCCACTCCGCCAGGGCGCACAACAACCTGGGCAACCTTTTGAGTGAGCAAAACCGGAGCGCGGCGGCGGAGGCCGCCTACCGTCTGGCACTGCGCACCCAGCCGGACAATGCGGATGTCTACAACAATCTGGGCACCCTGTTAAAAAGAGAGCGCCGTCTGCCGGAGGCGGAAGCCGCCTACCGGCAGGCGTTGCGCATCCATCCGGACAACGGCAACGCCCACAACAATCTGGGCATTCTCCTGGCCGCCTTGAAACGCCATCAGGAGGCGGAAGCGGCCTTTCTGCAAGCTCTGCGCATCCAGCCGGAGCTGGCCGCCGCCCACAACAGTCTGGGCAACCTTTACAACGAGATGCAGCGTCTTCAGGAGGCCGAGGCCGCCTACCGGTGGGCGTTGCGCATTCAGCCCGACTACGCGGAGGCCTGCAACAATCTGGGCAACTGCCTGGATGAACAGAAACGGTTCGCCGAGGCCGAGGAGGCGTTTCAGACGGCCTTGCGCATTCAGCCCGATTTCGCCGACGCGCGTTGCAATCTGGGTCAATTCTATCTGGCCCAGGGGCGTTTCCAGGAGGGGTGGCCTTTGTACGAGGCGCGCCATCACCCGGACAAAAGCGCCCGCCAGGCCGTTCCCATGGGGGTGCCCTCGGTGATGTGGCGCGGTGAGGATGTGACCGGTCGTTCGGTGTTGATTCTGGCCGAACAGGGGTTCGGGGATCAGATTCAGTTCTGCCGTTACGCTCCGCTGCTGAAGAAGCGGGGGGCCAGACTGGTCACCCTGGTGTGCGAGGCGTCCCTGCTGGCGTTGTTCACCTCG
>JADGCR010000223.1 GCA_015228895.1 Magnetococcales bacterium | reverse complement strand
CGGTTGATGCGGGCCAAGGCCCCCGCGTTGAACCATGTCGCGTCCCATCTGGCCGGTTGGCATCCCCCCGCGGGCAGGATCCGGGTGGGTTTCTTGTCCGAATGGTTTGTCACCCACACCATTGGCCGGCTCTACCAGGGGTTGATGCGCCATCTGGACCGGGACCGTTTCCAGGTGGTGTTGATCCACGCCCATCTTGCCGGACGGGACGCCTTCAGCGCCCGGTTGGAGGCCATGGTGGACGAGGTGCTGTTGTTGCCCCCGACCCTGGAGGCCCAGCAGGAGCGGGTCGCCGCGGCGCGACTGGAGATTCTGTTCTACCCGGATATCGGCATGTCCCAGGCCACCACCTTGCTCGCCTATGCCCGGCTGGCGCCGGTGCAGGTGGTGAGTTGGGGTCATCCGGACACCACGGGTCTGGACAGCATGGATTATTTTGTCTCCTCGACCCTGATCGAACCGGACGATGGGGAGGAGGCTTACAGCGAGGGTTTGATCCGTTTATCCCGTCTGCCCTGTTGCTATCCCATGCCGGTCACTCCCATGAAGGCCATCCAGCGTCGGGAACTGGGTCTGCCCGGGAGCGGCACCCTGTATGGATGCCCGCAAACCCTGTTCAAGTTTCATCCCGATTTCGACGGGGTTCTGGCAGAGATCGCCACCGGGGACCCGGAGGGACGCATCGTGTTGCTGGAGGGGAATGTTTCCGGGTGGTCCGCTTTGTTGCGGGCCCGTTGGGCCGCCACCCATCCCGTTCTGCTGGAGCGGGTGATCTTTTTGCCGCATCAGTCCCATGAACGTTTTCTGGCCTTGCTGGCCTGTGTGGATCTGCTGCTGGACCCGGTGCATTTCGGCAGTGGCAACACCTTTTACGAGGCCATGGCGTTCGGGACGCCTTGCGTCACCTGGCCGGGCCGTTTCATGCGGGGTCGCATCGTGGCCGGGGCGTATCGTCAGATGGGTGTGGCGGATCCCCCCGTGGTGGCCCGCATTCAGGAGTACGCCCCTCTGGCCCTGGCCCTGGGGCGGGACGCGAAACGGCGCAAGGCGTTGCAAAAGGCGTTGTTGCAGCGCTCCCACACCCTTTTCTCCGACCGGCAGGTGGTCCGGGAGTTGGAGCGCTTTTTTGTGGCGGCGGTGGAGGCCGCCGGTCGCAAAGAAAAGCTGCCCGGGGGGTGGACACCTGCGAGTTAGGGCGGTCATTTAACACCTCCTGCCAGCTTGATATCGCTGGATCGCGTGTTGAAAATTTGTGAGGAGAACGTCATGGCTGCTCGACATTACCCGGTCATCATTGAGCGTGGAGAAAGCGCGGATGGTTGCGTGACCTTCGGTGCTTTCTTCCCTGATCTCCCAGGATGCATTGCTGGAGGTGATGACATAAACCAGGCGATCCTTGGTGCAGAGGAGGCACTGTCAGGCCATGTGGCACTTATGGTTCGTGATGGTGGATCGTTGCCAGATCCAACACCGACAGACCATATGTGGTTGAGGTGATGCGGTCATTATTGATCCGGGTGGAAATTCCTGCTAAATGGGTGCGGGTGAACCTCTCCCTGGCAGAGAACTTGTTCATCAGAATCAATGCAGCAGCAAGGGCATGGGCAGATCGGGGTTCATGGTGGAAGCGGCGAGGATGTTGGCCGAATCGACAAGAGACGACGTGGTTGATCGGTGAGAGATTTCAAGGTCATTTTCATAAATCATGGCATCATGGTGCGGCGCCTGATGATGCCGCACCATGTGCAGTGGATACGCGAATCAGAATTTACAGCATATGGTTTTTACATCTGGAATGCTGGCGTCTGTTTGGTTGGTTTGCGACGTACACCGGTTCGCGGGGCGTTGGCTCCCGGACTCCCGCCGCTTTTGCTGGCCGGTTTGGCGGTCCCGGCGGTGGTTCCGGGACGGTTGCCGGAGTCGGGCTTGCCGGCGGACCGGTTGTGGGTGGCCGTGGGTTTGGGACGACTGAATTTCCGTTCGGCGGTACTGTTATTGTTGTTGCGGGCCTGGGCCGGACGCGGGGGCTGTTTCTGCGGCTGGGCGCGTACCGCCACCTCGGAGTGATAGGGGTGTTCGGCGTCCACGGGAATCTGGGCGCGAATGGTGGACTCGATGGCGCGCAAAAAGCCGGTTTCCGTGCCGTCGCACATGGAAATGGCCACCCCTTCCTTGCCCGCACGGGCGGTGCGGCCGATGCGATGCACGTAATTTTCCGGTTCGTTGGGCAGATCGTAGTTGATCACATGACTGACACCGCTGACATCGATGCCACGGGCCGCGATGTCCGTGGCGACCAGCACCCGCACCTCTCCGGTCCGGAAACGGCTCAGGGCGCGCTCCCTGGCCGATTGGGATTTGTTGCCATGAATGGCGTCCGCCACGATGTGGTTCTTTTCCAGATCGATGACCACCTTGTCCGCGCCATGTTTGGTGCGGGTGAATACCAGGGCGCGGGTCATCTCCTCCTGTTGCAGCAGGGAACGCAACAGATGACGCTTGTCGGTCTTCTCCACGAACATCACCTTTTGCACCACCCGTTCCACGGTGGTGGAAGGCGGGGTCGCCTCCACCCGCACCGGATCGGTCAGAATGCCCTTGGCCAGAAGGGCGATGTCCTTGGGCATGGTGGCGGAGAAAAACAGTGTCTGCCGTTCCACCGGCAGATGGCTGATCACCATGCGGATGTCGTGGATGAACCCCATGTCCAGCATGCGGTCGGCCTCGTCCAGCACGAAGATTTCCAGACGGTCCAGCTTGATGAAACCCTGGTTCATCAGATCCAGCAGCCGTCCGGGAGTGGCGGTGAGGATGTCCACGCCCCGTCCCATGGTCTGCACCTGGGGACGCTGCCCCACACCACCGAAAATGACCGCTCGCGACAGATTCAGGCGGCGTCCGTAGGTGGCGAAGCTGGTGTCGATCTGGGTGGCCAGTTCCCGTGTCGGGGTGAGGATCAGCGCGCGGGCATGCCCGGAGCCGGCCCGGACGCGGCGTCGCGCCAGGCGGTCCAGGATGGGCAAGGCGAACGCGGCGGTCTTGCCGGTGCCTGTCTGGGCAATGCCCAGCAAATCCCGTCCCTGTCGCAAGTGGGGAATCGCCTGCTCCTGGATGGGGGTTGGGGTGACATAGCCCGCTTCTTGTACCGCGGCTAAAATGGGGGGGAGCAGATCAAACAAAGAAAAACCGGTCACGTTACGCCTTTCAAAGACCGGGTGCCGAGCCAATGCCGAACGCCCCGGCTTCCCGTAAGATGAATGGTCGCGTTCGATAGGAGACAGTGATGGTTGTGGCGGCAAATGTCAATGAAGAATTGTATCCAGACATATAATAATTCCCGCGCCCCGGATTATCGTCCCCGCAAAATGGCCTGGATGACCTCCTCCAGGGCGCACAGGAAACGGGAGCGGTCCTTTCTGGAGAAGGCGGAGGCGTTGCCGTTGATGATGCCCACGTCCCGGAGCTGGGCGTTCAGCTCCCGCATGGCCAACGCCATGCCGATGCTTTCCGGGTCGAAGGGTTTGCCCGCGGGACCGAGAACCCGCGCCTTTTTTTCCAGACAACGGGCGGCCAGCGGGATGTCCGCGGTCACCACGATGTCGTTGGGCTGGACGTGCTCCACGATCCAGTCGTCCGCGATGTTCAGACCCCCGGCCACCGTCACCCTGCGCACCATCGGACTTTCGGGCAGACGCATCCACTGGTTGCTGACCATGTGCACCACCATACCATGCCGCTCGGCCACCCGTACCGCCTCCTCCTTGACGGGACAGGCGTCCGCATCCACATAAAGTTCCATGGACCATCCTTATCTTGTGTGCGAGATTATCCGGCAAGAGAGAGGGAGGCGGCCAGCAGACGGTCCGCACCCAGGGCCAGGAGTTCTCGCGCCAGGGCGCGTCCCAGAAGCTCCGGTTCGTCCGGGCTGCCTCGCTGTTCACGGGTGAGGGATTCCCTGCCGTCCACCGATCCGACCCGGCCCGTCATGCGCAGGGTTCCGTCCAGCAGTCG
>JADGCR010000222.1 GCA_015228895.1 Magnetococcales bacterium | reverse complement strand
CCCTCGCCCGATTCCAGCAAGCGCATGGGCGTGGGGAGAACGGCTGGCAATCCGGGATGGGCACGCTCCAGAATGTGGCTCAGTTTGGCGTTGAGGATCTCCAGCACCTCAAGACGCTGCTGCCCGGCCACCTGGGAGAGCCGCTCGGACGCCTCCCCCCCCACCGGATCCTGGGCCAACACCTTGCCAATGGCCTGCTCCAGCCCCGGATTGGCGGCGAGGGGCACGGTTCGCTGCTCTCTGGCCCGGATCACGGCGGCCAGTTCCTGCCACCCGATCTTCCGCCGCCACAAAGGCACCTCGATCACATCAGGGCCCAAGGTTGCAAGATTTCTCGGCATGTCGCGTCCTTTTCAGTCGTGCCGCAAGCCCGCCATCAATATCCCCTCTTGGCACGCAACAGGTCTGCCTGCCGCTTGAAAATATACTGAATCAACCGCTCCCGGTCCGGGTCCAGGATCGGCTCGAAACGACACGCCACCCGTGTCAAACCCTGCTGGGCGTTCTCCTCCACCTGCATCACCCGCGCGTAACACTCGATGACCATCAGGGCGTCCACCGAAATGGCCAACCGGAACGCCAACATCTCACCCTTGCCCAGCTGGGGATTGCTGTCCAGAAACGAGACGCCCCCCCCGCTCAGATTGACCGGAGTCAACACCATGGGCCGCTCCCCCTCGACGGGATGAAACAACCGGAGCAACAGGTTGAGCTTCTGATCCAAACGACCCATGATGCTGGCCATCACCGGATCGCTCATCTCCAGTTGGCGCAACCGGTCGGTGACATCCAACGAAGCGATGATCTGGTTGATGTCGTTTGTTTTCGGTGGAAACGCGCGGTTCTTCTCGTAATACGCCATGATCGCGGCGAAACGGTCGGGAGCGATCCGCCGCCAGGCCAGGGGAAGCGTGTCATCCACACGCACGAACGCACGTTGTTGCTGCTGCTGGGTGCCGGATTGCTGTGCCATTGCGTTTCTGTTGCTCCCTCAATGGGGGGTGCTGGTTGCCACGGGTACGGTGGGTGTGCCGGAGGCCGCGGATGGAGGCGTCCCGGATGGGGTTTTGGGGACGACGGGGAGCTCCCGCGTCAACAAGATCTCGATGCGCCGGTTGCGGGCGCGCCCTTCCGGTGTCTCATTGCTGTCACGGGGGGTGTGCTGCCCCATGCCCCGCACCACAAGACGCACCGGGTCCACCCCCCCTTCCCGGGAAAAGAAATCCGCCAAAGTCGCGGCCACAGCCGCCGACAACACCCAGTTGCTGGCGAAAGGGGAGTTGACCGCCGGCGCCTGGTCGCTGGTATGGGCCTCGATGCGGATCAGGTTGGGGACCCTGGCGAACAGGGTCGCCATCCGGGTCAGAATGGGTTTGGCCTCGGCACGCAGGGTCAGGGAGTCGGACGAAAACAGGAGATCCTGGGTCAAACGCACCAGAAACCCCTCCTCCACCGTGACCACATCCATCCCCTTGACATTGGCCATGCCGGCCAACAGGGACTCCAACTGCTCCTTGAGCCGCACCAGCAGAATGGCCTGCTGAAAATCCATGCTCCCCTGGGGATCGGCGGCGGAACGGGAGGCGCCACCCACGAACTCCCCGGCGCCAAAAGCCCCCCTGACGGAACCGAAAGCCTCGGCGAAACGGTTTTTGTCCACCTGGGACACGGAAAGCAACAAAACGCACACCGCCAACAACAGGCTCATCATGGTCCCGAACGGCAGCAACCAGGATGACACGCCTGATTTATGCATGAACATCTTCTCTTCCATCGCCTATTGCCTCATGGAGGGGGGCAGCGCGGTTTTCAGGGACTCCATCAGCATGCGGGGATTGACCCCCTTCTGAATGCCGATCATCCCGTCGATGATCACCTGACGGACCATCAACTCCTCCTGAGAGTAAGCCTCCAACTTGACGGCGATGGGATTGGCCACAAAATTGGCCAACAGGATCCCGTAAAAGGTGCTCAACAGCGCCACCGCCAATCCCGGCCCGATGCCGGACGGCTCCTCCAGGTGGGAGAGCATCTGCACCAGGCCGATCACGGTGCCGGCCATGCCAAGCGCGGGGGCGGTTTCCGCAATCCCCAGAAACAGACCGATCCCCTTCTTGTGACGCTCCTTCTGATAACGCAACTCCTTGTTGAGCACCCGCTCCAGAAACTCCGGATCCGCCCCGTCCACGCAATGGATGATGGCCGCCTGAAAAAAGGGGTCTTCCGCCCGGACCCGTTCCAGGGCCAGGATGCCATCCTTGCGGGCGATATTGGCAAACTCCACCAACTGGGCGATGATCTTCTGGGTGTCCCCCGGCTTGAAAAAGAACGCCTTCTTCATGATGCCGAACACACAGGCGATTTCACTCATCTTGTGTTTGATGAACAGGGTGGCGATGGTGCCGCCAAACACGATCAGAAGACCGGGAATGTCGAAAAACATGCCCACCTGGCCACCCATCAGCATCGCCCCGATCATCAGGGCGATACCGACCACGAAACCAATGACGGTTGCAAAATCCATACTTTTGTTTTCCCACCCGATTGTGCGTGACCGATGAATACAGACGACAGGCGCTGTTGCCACACAGAATGCAAAAATCAATCCATATTAACAAACCGACCGGACCATTTCAATCCTCAAACAGGGCCGCGATTTTACGCCTGTCGGGAGCGTGCACCACCCCCTTTTCCGTGACCAGCGCCGATACCAGCTCTGCCGGAGTCACGTCGAACGCGGGATTGAACACCCCCACCCCCTCCGGAGCGACGCGCATGCCACGAAAATGGGTCACCTCCTCCGGGTCGCGCTCCTCGATGGGGATCTCCGCGCCGGAGGCCGCCCCCAGGTCGATGGTGGACAGAGGACAGACCACCAGAAAAGGAATGCCGTGACGCCGCGCCACCACCGCATGACCGTAGGTGCCGATCTTGTTGGCCGCGTCCCCGTTGGCCGCCACCCGGTCCGCGCCCACCACCACCACATCGATGCGCCCCCGACTCATGGCATGTCCGGCCATGCTGTCGGTCATCAGGGTGACATCCAGCCCGTCTTTCAGGAGTTCCCAAGCCGTCAAACGCGCCCCCTGCAAATAGGGTCGGGTCTCCGTGGCATAGACCACCACATCCCCCAGCAACTCCCTGGCGGCGCGAATCACCCCCAAAGCCGTGCCATAGCCGGCCGTGGCCAAAGCTCCCGCGTTGCAATGGGTCATGATGGCCAAGGGCCGCCCCGGGGGCCTGGGCAGAATGGCCGCTCCCAGGCGTCCCATGGCCCGGCACGAGGCGATATCCTCCCGCCGCACCGCCTCCGCCTCCTCCAGCAGGCGCGCCGGCACCAGGGCCGGATCGCCCTCCAGCAAGGGACGCAAGCGCTCCAAAGCCCACCCCAGATTCACCGCGGTGGGCCGGGAGGAGCGCAACCGTTCCATGCCGGGCGCCATGGCGTCGGACCAGGAGAGCGGCACGCCGGATCGCATCAGCCGGAACGCCTCCACCGCCACGCCAAAAGCCGCCGCGCAGCCGATGGCCGGCGCCCCGCGCACCACCATGTCCCGAATGGCGTCGGCCACCCCGGCCGCAGAGGTGAACTCCAGATAGCGCTCCTGGTCCGGCAGCAGACGCTGGTCCAGCATCCGCACCTTGCCATGGTCCCACACCGCCACATCAAAAATGCTCATGAGATCTCCTTGCGAAAAACCAATACCGCCCACTCCTCGAACGGACGCCATTGTACCTGTTGCAATCCCCGCCCTGCAAACGCCTTTTCCACCTCCGCCGCCTGATTCTGCAAAATTCCAGACAAAATCATCCGCCCACCCGGTGCCAGAGCGGCCGCCAGAGGC
Organism: Magnetococcales bacterium; assembly: GCA_015228895.1. The sequence continues at coordinate 201 of JADGCR010000222.1, read as the reverse complement.
TCTGCCAGGTCGATCAACACCCCGGCCAGAATGTTGGCCACGATGGTGGCAAACCTTCCGGCGGGCACCTCCCCGACCTCCCGCACCGCCACCCGGGCGGCGACACCATTCAACCGGCAGTTGCGCAGAGCGGTCTCCACGGCCACCGGGTCCAAATCCGTGGCCGTCACCCCCTCCGCCCCCAGCATGGCCGCCCATATG
>JADGCR010000221.1 GCA_015228895.1 Magnetococcales bacterium | reverse complement strand
CTCGTCAGAGGATTCCCGGTCGGAGAAGAGGGTATGGAGCAGACGGTTCAGGGGGTTGGGCGGCTTTTCATCCGGTTCGGCGATCCGCTTTTTGTCGAGGTGCATCCTGTGGGCCAACGCGTCGATCGAGGAGTGGTCGTGGCAGGGCACCAGGAGTCGTTGGGACAGCAGTTCGGCGATTTTGCCTCCGTTGGCGCCGAAATGTCTCGACACGGTGATCACGGTGGGCGCGTCCTCCCGTCGCCAACGGGTTTGCGGGTCCTGGGACCGGGGTGCCGTGCTCCTCTCTTCTGTGTCGAAACCGGTTTCCATGGAAGTCTCTCCGTCGTTCCAAGCGGGGGGTCAGCAGGTCACCTGTCTGTGTTCGGCGCAGACCGACCAGTCGAACAGGGTGAACAGATGTTTGCGATCGTTCTCCTTGTCGGCGGGCGTCGTTGGCAAGGATGGCGATTTCATCAGTTTGTGCCGGGACAGGGCGTGATACAGGGAGTGGATGAAGATCTTTTTGTTGACCTGTCCCTTGATCAGATAATCCTGGGCGCCTTCCTCCACCGCCCGAATGGCCTTCCGGTTGTCGTCCAGTCCGGTGAAGACGATGATCGGCGTGTCGAAGGCCCTTTCCTGGATGCGCAGGAAGGTTTCCTCGTATCCGTGGCTGTCGGAAAGATGCAGATCGAGCAGAATCAGGTCGTATTTGTCCTGTCCAAGCAGGGTTTCCGCTTCGTGGAACGTGGTCGCCAGGGTCAATTTGTGCGACGGGAATTGAAACAGATCGTCGAACTGTTCGTCCGCCTCTTGCAGCCATTCCCGCATGAGCATGAAAAATTCGACTTCGTCCTCCACGATCAAGAAATGGTGACCAACGCTGAAATCATGGACATTCAACAATTTGCGTCCGTTTGGCTGGACCAGGGATCTCCTCGTCTCCTGGAGTGCCCGGCCATTGGTGCGGTTGAATTCGGGCAGGGTGTGATCCAGATCGAAGATCCGTTGGGAGAGGTGCCGGATGATGCGGAACGCGGTGGAGGGGTCCTGATGGAGTCGGACGATGAACGTTTTGGCGTCGATGCTCAGAATCCTGGCCTCCGTTTTGGCCGTCGCGGTTGAAAAGCGGGTCTGACCGGCGGTGAAGAGGGAGACGATGCCGAACACCTCCCCCTCACCGGGTTCAACCAGCAGGGTTTGACCGCAGGAGGTGGTGCGGGTGATGGTGACCTCCCCATGCTGCACCACAAAAAACTGGGTGGCGCCATCCCCCTGACGGTAGATGATCTCGCCGGGCTGGTAATGTCTTCCCAGTTCCCGAAAGGAGTCTTGATGCATGCTTGTGGCTCCTGTAATCAATGGATCGTCCGTTTGTTCCGTGTTACATTATTTTCTGTTCTTGCTCCTATTGCAAGTTTTTTTTGCACGTATTGCTTTTTTTGCAATGATTGTCAAAGGGGATGATCCGGCAACGGACCTGAAGGAGCGCCGGTCGCCGGGCCGGGATGGGACGGAGTGGTTGCGGGTGGAGCGGGGAGTGGCCCGGACGCTCTGATTCTTCTGTGTCGGGAGCGCGGGGCCACTTCCCTGGCCGGAAGGCGGAAAAAGGGGATTTATTCGTATTTGGCCGTTGTTTTTCCAGTCGATTGGTTCCAGAAGAGGGTGATCTTCGAAACCGAGCACAGGTCGATGTCGTGCCAGACCGCGGAGGAGTTGTCGACTTCGTACACCACCTTCAAATCCCATTCGCAGGTCGTGACGCCACGGGAGAAGTGGATCGGCACGGCATCACCATCGGGCATGGTATCCCGTCCCAGCACATCGTTTTCCCAGTCGTCGGAGTGGGCGGGCGAGACGAACACCTGATCAATGACATATTCGGTTTTGTTGACCAGGGTGAAATCCTGGTTCGGTCCTGCCAGAAGGGCACCACCCAACACTTGGGAAGCCAGCATGATGCCGATTGTCAAAAAATGTTTCATTGTCCACTCCTGTTTGGTTGTACTGTATTGAGGTTCAAAAAAATCTTTATCTTCATGCGTCCGTCTGGCTGCCTTTTTTGTTGCCGTTTTTCCCTTTTCCCCCGTCCTTGCCCGCCGATGGGGGGTCTTCCGGATTGGTGAGGGCGATGCAACAGAAAAAGTCGCCGTCCCGTTGTGTGTCGGTCGAGATAAAACCCTTGCCGTAATATCCCTGCCAGGCCAGCATTGTATTGTACAGATCTTCCATGGAGGATTCTCTGAAGTATACGATATTCTTGTTTTTATCGTCACTCATCGTTGTTTTTCCTTTCTGCCGGTGGTGTGGTTGTGCAGAGCGTACAAGATCGGGCATTATATGACACGCTGTCAATGTGACGTCAAGGAACTCCCCCCATTTTTATCCTTGAACAATGTGAGGATGTGTTTGATGATGCCACAGAAACGCGGACGAACGCTTTTCCCCGGTGGAGCCTCTGTCCGGGAATGGCCCCAAGGTTTGGCTGCAACAAGGAAAGTGGATGACTGGTCATCATGTCGTAATCTATTTGATCGCCGGATGGTCCGGCTATTTCGTCATGGCCCTGGAGTTGCTTGGCGGGAGATCCCTGGCCCCCTTTTTCGGCACCGGGATCTATGTGTGGGGGGCCATCATCACCCTGTTCATGTTGTCCCTTTCCATCGGCTACCTGTTGGGGGGGCACTTTTCCGCGCGGCAACCCAGCCTGCGCAGGCTGAGTCTCATTCTCGGTTTGGCGACCCTCGCCTCGTTGCCCTGCGCCACCGCCTCCAACCTGATTCTGGAACGGGTCTTCAACGCGGTGCCCGATCCACGCTACGGGGCGCTGCTCGCTTCCATCGCCCTTTTTTTCCTGCCCATCACCATCTCTGGCGCCATCTCTCCCTATGCCATCCGGCTGCTGGTGGATGGGTTGGGCAACTCCGGCAAGGTGGCCGGAAAGGTTTTTTTCATCTCCACCTTCGGCAGCACCGCCGGGACCCTGCTGACCTCGTTTTATCTGGTTTTGATCTTCGAGTTGGATCAACTGCTCTATGGCATGCTGCTGATCTCGCTGCTGGTGTCCACCCTGGGCTTTGTCAAGGGCGGACCGCATGATGGAGGGCGGGCCGGTGCGGCTTGACCCCCTCCTGTCGCTGCTGCTGGCGCTGTGCTGTTGCCTCCCGGGGAGGGGCATGGCGGCCCCGGAGATCCTCAGACTGGAAAAGTCCCTCTACCGGAACGTCCTGGTCTATGAGGAGAACCACCTCCGTTGCATGAAATTTGGCGCCCACGACACGGGACGCCAGACCTGCGTTTCCCTCAAGGACCCGGAGGCCCTGGTGTTCAATCCTCCGAAAATGCTCCTGGCCGCCCTCTACCTGCGGCCCAATCCCGGCAGGGTGCTGGTGATCGGATTGGGTGGGGGCACCGTGACCGTCACCCTGCAGAAACTGTTTCCGGAGTTGCCCATCGACAGCGTCGAGATCGATCCGGCGGTGGTCAAGGTCGCGAAGGAGTTTTTTGGCTTCGTGCCAGGGAAAAACACCAGGGTGTTTGTCGATGACGGTCGGGTGTTCGTCAAACACGCGTTGCGGCAGAAACGCAAATATGACCTGGTGATCCTGGACGCCTTCGACCACATCTCGGTGCCGGAACATATGACCACCAGGGAGTATCTGCTGGAGATCAGGGGTCTGATGGAACCGGGCGGGGTGTTCGCCGCCAACACCTTTTCCTCCGGTCGGCTCTACGACGCCGAATCCGCGACCTATTTCGCCGTTTTCGGGGGCTTTTACAATCTGAAGGTTTTCAACCGGGTGATCCTCGCCCAACCGGGTGGCCTGCCGGACATGGAGACCATCAGACGGAACGCCGAAGGGCTGGAAGGAAAATTCCAGCCCTTTTCCACCGGCAAAGGGTGGCTGTTGCCGCTGTTCGCGTCCCACCCCCGCTGGCCTCCCCAGACCCGGTTGTTGACCGATCAATACTCCCCCGCCAATCTGCTGAATGGCCGCTGAATCCTACTGGTCAAAAACCAGTTTGGCCACCTGGGCGTATTTTTGCACGAAGTGGACCGTGAACCCCTCCCGAATGTGGTCCGGG
>JADGCR010000220.1 GCA_015228895.1 Magnetococcales bacterium | reverse complement strand
GCATGCCACCGCCGAAGATGTAAGGCTGCCATTTGCACAGGGTCGGCCAGATCAGTTGACGACGGAAGAGCACCGGAATCAGGAAATAGCTGATGGCCATGAACGCCAGAGTGGTGCCCACCGCCACCGTGGCGTGGAAGTGACCCGGCACGAAGATGGTGTTGTGGATGATCAGGTTGATCTGCTCGGTGCCCATGACCACGCCGGTGATGCCGCCGATGAAACCGAAGACGATCAGCGAAATGAACATGCCGGAGAAGACCGGATTGCCCCAGGGGGCCTTGCGCAGCCACTCGAACAGGCCGTTGGTGTAGCCCTTTTTGCGTTGCGCCACTTCGATGCAGCCCGGAACGGTCAGGCCGTGGATCATGCTGGCCAGCACCGCCAGATACATGGCATAGCTGGTGTTGAACACCTTCCAGGAGGTGCCGAGACCGGGATCGGCCAGCAGGTGGTGGGCACTGGCCAGTTGCAGGAAGAGAATGTACAGCAGGAAGGCGGTACGGCTGACCTTCTCCGACATGGGCCGGGCGCCGAAGACGATGGCGGCGATGGCATACCAGATGGAGACATGGGCGGCGACGTTGATCTGCTGGGAGGAGTGACCCATGCCCCACCAGATGGTGCGGTACATCAGAGGATCGATGTGGTTGATCACGCCCAGGGACCACAGCCAGGTCGGGATCAGGATCACCGCGCCGGAGGCGATGGTGAAGATGGCGATGATGGCGGCAACCAGCGCGCCGAAGGTGACCAGCGGCACGGAGCCGTCATAGGTCTTCTCCTGCTTGGCGACCACCAGGGTGCCCAGGAAGATGAAGCATCCGATCAGCGCGCCGACGGCGAACAGGATCAGGCCCAGGTAGAAGTTCGGCTCCGCGGGCATCGGCACATAGGAGGTGAACATGACGCTGGAGTTGCCGCGGAAGAAAGCCACCATGGTCAGGGTGGAACCGATGACCATGAGGAGGAATCCGACCCAGCCGATGGCCGGAGTGGCCGGACGCACGCGCAGCAGGGTGGAACCGGCGAAATAGAGCACCGCCATTTCAAAGAAGATGACCCAGAAGATCAGGATGGCCGTGCCGTGAATGGAGAGGGCCAGGTAGAAATTCTCGGCGCTGAGCAGGTGAATGGAAGGGGTGCGGGTGAGCGCCACCAGCAGGCCGAAGAGACCTCCGACCAGCAGGTAGACCACCGCCAGCACGGCATGAGCCTTCATCAGGGACTCAGCCGACTTGTGGAAGAAGAGGCCCGAATCCGGGCATTGACGAAACAGTTTGATAGCCATGGTATCTGCGACTCCTTATTTGACGTAGATCTTGCCGAGCATGGTGTGATGACCCACGCCGCAGAATTCGTTGCAGACGATGGCGAACTCTCCGGACTGATCCGGCGTGATGCTCACAACAGTCTCGTAGCCGGGCAGAATCTGCAAATTCATGTTGGTGGGTTGCAGAGAGAAGCCGTGCTGCCAGTCCAGGGAGGAAAGATGCAGACGATAGGTTTTGTTCTTCTCCAGTTCCAGGATCGGCCACCACTGCCACAGGCGGCCCAGCATATAGACATCGCTTCCGGCCGGGGGATGCACCACCGGAATGTTGGATTTGGATTCGGTGCGCACGGTATGGGCCTGAGCCATCTTGTTGGCCTTGGCCTCGAACTGCTCGGCGGTGGTCTTGTAGGACTCGGAGGAGAGGTTCTGCTTCCCGTAGACGTGCCAGTACGGCATCCAGAGGAACAGCACCAGACACCACAACAGGGCGATGATGATCCAGGTCAGTTCGATCCCGTGGACCGGTTCTTTCCACCAGATTTTTTGGGCGGGGGGCATGATGCTCATCGGGTCGCCCTCCAGGTCATTTCTTTGCGCATAGCAGGTTCCTTATATCTAAATATTATTGGGTGACCGTCGGAATGGAGATGATCTCCATGATCCCCCACACGGTGTAGAGGATGGTCGGGAACAGCACTCCCAGCAAGAGGAGCATGAAAGGGTTGTCGAGCAGTTGCTGCATGCCGGGAATCGGCTCATCCTGCTCCTGATTGGGCGCGTCATTTCTTTGCATCGTCGCATTCCTCGTCATAAGTGTAAGTTGGTGGAAATTTATCGATCAGTACTCTACATTACGTTCATCCTTCCAGTCAAAGTCATTTGCCACACCCGCACGAAAATCGGGTCAATTGACACGGTTTGAAAAAATCCGTTTCGCAGCTTAATTTGGATTAATAACCAGCTCAGCAAGAATTGTCCTTGATCTGAATCAAGGAAAATTAAGAAAATCTGTCGCACCTTTTTTTTCTCACTTCGTTCCCATGGAGCAAACAGCACATCATGCCGAACCGCTTTCCCACTCCACCACCAGCGCACGGCGCCTCGGTGGAGCAATCCTTTCTCGTGGCGGCGGGCGCGCACCTCGCCCTGACCGGAGCCGCCATACTGCACCAGGGGGAGGGGCTTTTCCCGCTCCCCCTGAATCCCGGTCTGGTGGCCACGGTCCATCTCTTCGTCCTCGGCGTCGTGACCCTCGCCCTGATGGGCATCGGCTACCGGCTGCTGCCCCACTGGAGCGGCCTGCCCGTACCCTGGCCCGCCCTGATCCCCTGGACATTGGGTTCCCTGATTGTCGGAGCCCTCTCGGTTTATCTGGGGATCGGCACCTCCCTGCATCGCTGGTTTTTATTGTCGGCCTCGGCGGGGGTCGGCCTCGGCTGCGGTTTTTTCCTGCTGCAGTGCGGCCTCTCCCTGCTGCGCGCGCCCCGAGCGCACCCGGCACTCCCCCTGGCCCGGATCGCCCACCTCTCCCTGGCCGGGGTGCTCGCCTTGGGGGCGACATTCCTGGGCGAGTATGCCCATGGTTTCCTGCCCTATGACCGCCTGGCCATGGTGGGCACCCACCTGACCTGGGGGCTGTTCGGCTGGGCGGGAACCCTGCTGTTTTTGGCGCGCATCTCCCTGCTGACCGGACATTTCAACGACTGGAACAGCCGCATCCCAACCCTGGTCTTGACCGGCATTCCCGCTTCCCTGCTGCTGGTCCCCGCCGGGCTCTTCCTGCTGCCCGACGAACCCCGCTGGCTCTGGCTCACCACGCTGCCCGGCGGTGCCAGTCTGATCTTCCTGACCGCAAGCGCCCGCAAACTGGGCGTCAACCCCTACTGGAACCTGGGGGATCTCACCGGCGTCGCCGCCCTGGCGGTACTTCTGTCATGGCCCCTGCAACCCGAACCCTCCTGGCGGTTGCTGTTCGGCGCGCTCTGGCTGCCCGGCTGGTGCCTGAGTCAGCTCTTCGGCCTCTATGCCGTTTGGCGGCCCGGTCGCCTGGGGAGGCTCCACCTGGCCTGCCACACAGCCGCCCTGGCGCTGCTCGTATCAGCCACCTTTGCCGGATGGGGTGGACTCGCCGTCCCGGCCGGTGGTATGCTGCTGCTTTCCGCCCTGCTCTTCCTGCGAGCGCTCCGGCTGGAGCCCGTGCATGCCTGATGCCGTTCCCACATTGGCCGTCTCCATCCGGCAACTGGAACACGCCTATCCGGGCGGACGGCGGCGTGCGCCCCGCGTCGCCCTGCGCGCACTGGATATAGCCATCGACCCCGGCACCTTTTTCGTCCTCACCGGTCCCAACGGCAGCGGAAAATCCACCCTGTTCGGCATCCTGTGCGGTCTGATGCGCCCCAGCGCGGGGAGCATCTCCCTGTTCGGCCACGATCTGTTCAGCGCGCCCCGGGCCGCCCGTCGATGCATGGGGGTGGTCTTCCAGAAACCCGCGCTGGACAAATACCTGACAGTCTTGGAAAATCTGCGTATTCACGCCGCTCTGCACGGCATCCCCGCCGCCCGGCTCGCAGCGCGTCTGGATGCCGCCCTGCCCTGGAGCGATCTGGCCGGGCGTCTGCACGAACGGGTGGAAACCCTCTCCGGCGGACTGGCGCGCCAGGCGGAACTGGTCAAGGTGCTGCTCCACGAACCGGCGCTATTGATCCTGGACGAACCCACCACCGGTCTGGATCCCGGCGGACGGGTCGCGTTCTTAAACGCCCTGCGCAGGCTGCAACGGGAACGGGAACTCACCATCCTGATGACCAGTCACATCCTCG
>JADGCR010000021.1 GCA_015228895.1 Magnetococcales bacterium | reverse complement strand
AGTCCCGCCGTGACCTGCACCCCGGTGAGGGTGAAGAGGGGCCCCAGGACCGGATGGGAGGCCACGTGTCCCCCGGCGACGATGGCGGCCAGCAACAGCAGCGCCCCGATGATGGAGACCTCCGCCACCCGGCCCGGACGGAGTTTTTTCATGTAGAGGCCCATGAAGAACGCGATGGGGATGGTCATGGTCACGGTGAAGACCGACCAGGGGCTTTCCGCCATGGCCTTGACCACGATCAGGCTGAGGACCGCCAGCAGGATGGTCATGATGCCGAAGATGCCGATCATGGCGATCCCCCCCGGCACCGCGCCCATCTCCCCGCGGATGATCTCCCCCAGGGAGCGTCCCCCCCGGCGCATGGAGAAGGTGAGGATCATGAAATCCTGGACCGACCCGGCCAGCACCACGCCGATCAGGATCCACAACAGGCCCGGCAGATAGCCCATCTGCGCGGCCAGCACCGGTCCCACCAGGGGACCGGCTCCGGCGATGGCGGCGAAGTGATGACCGTAGAGTACGATGCGGTTGGTGGGAACGAAGTCCTTGTTGTCGTTGTACTTGATCGCCGGGGTCGGTCGGAGCGGATCGAGCGCCAGCACCTTTCGGGCGATGAAAAGGCTGTAGTACCGATAGGCCAGGGTATAGACGCACAGCGCCGCGATCACCAGCCAAGTGGCGCTGACCGTCTCTCCCCGTCCCAGGGCGATCATGCCGGATCCCGTCGCCCCCAGCAGGGCGACCAGGACGAAGAAAAGGGTGTGCAACGGTTTCCTGGCGTGTGTGGTCTGGCTCATGTCGTCTCTTTCGTGTGAGTGGGAGCGGTCGATGCCCTGTCGCCTTCATGGGCGCATTTTAATTAAACTTTTTTTGATGGGTTGTCAAGTGGACGGGCCGCTCCCTGAAATCGGATCGTTGGTCCTGGCGCCAGAGAGCGTGTATAGTGATGCTCCGGGCGTTGTGTCCGGGGGGTGTCGTTGATTTTGGAGGTGTCATGGAATCGATCACCGGGGAAGTTCAGGTGGTGACCGTCAACCGTCGGCTGGCGCGGTTTCTGGTGCGGGAGCACGACGTTCGACAGACCCTGGCGGGGCGGCGGGCCTGGCGGGCCGCCGACATCCTGCCCTGGAGCGCCTGGCTGGAGCGGTGCTGGGAGGCGCTCTGCGACCTGGAGACCGGGGAGGGGCGGCTGCCCCTGTTGCTGACCCCGGCGCAGGAACGCCTGTTGTGGGAGCGGATCATCGGGGACTCCCCGCAGGGGGCCGGTCTGTTGCGGATCCCGGAGGCGGCGCGGAAGGCCGGAGAGGCCTGGAGGATGCTGCGCGCCTGGTGCGTGGACCTGGGGGAGGGGGAGGCGGCCCAAAGCGAGGACGCGATGGCGTGGCGGCGCTGGGCCGATCGCTTCGAGGCGGAGCTGAGCCGCCATCACTGGACCGTCCCGGCCCGTCTGCCCACCCTGGTGGCGCGCCACGCCGAACGGCTGACCTGGCCCCCCCGGCTCCATCTGGCGGGCTTCGACCGCGTGACCCCCCAGCAGGAGCGACTCTTGCAGACCCTGGCCGCCCTGGGCGTGTCGATCCACACCGTCCAGACCGATCACGAGCCGGGGGAGGGGGCGCGCATCGCCTTTCCGGATCCGGACGCGGAGATACGCGGGGCGGCTGCCTGGTCCCGTCTCCGTCTGGAGAGGCGTCCGCCCCATGCCGTCGATCTCCCCCCGGTCGCCGTGGTGATCCCCGGTCTGTCGGCCATGCGGGCGCGGGTGGTGCGCATCTTTCAGGAGGTGTTTCATCCGGGGGACGGGGTGGTGGCCCGGGCCTCCTGTCCGTTCAATCTCTCCCTGGGGGTCCCCTTGACGGAAACCCCCCTGGTGCGGGACGCGCTGCTGTTGCTGGAGTTGGGACGGGGCCGGGTGGACCTGGAGACCTGTGGTCGCCTGCTGGCCTCCCCTTTCTGGGCGGGGGGGGGGTCGGAGTGGTCCGCCAGGGGGCGACTGGACGCCGGACTGCGCGCGGACGGACGGTTGACCCTGACCGTGGAGCAGTTGCTGCAAGCGGCCCGATCCCTTGTCCCTTGCCCTCTCCTGGGAGCCGCTCTGGTCCGCTTTGCCGGGCAGCGCCATCAGCAAGGCAAAGAGACGAAACAGGCCACCCCAAGGCAGTGGGTCCACCGTTTCACCCAGTGGTTGCATCTGTTGGGCTGGCCGGGAGAGGGGGCGTTGCGCAGCGAAGAGTACCAGGTGGTGCTCCGTTGGCAGGAAGCCCTCGCCGCCTTCGCCGCCCTGGAGCGGGTGGCGGGTTCCATGGAGCTGCCGGCCACCCTGTCCCTGTTGCGCCGTCACTTGGCCGACACTCTGTACCAGCCGGAAACCGGGGAGGCCCCCATCCAGATTCTGGGGGCTTTGGAGGCGGTGGGCGAACGGTTCGACGGCCTGTGGGTGCTGGGTTTGACGGATGACCTCTGGCCCCCGGTCCCCCAGCCCAACCCTTTTTTGCCCGTGGGTTTCCAACGGCGTCACGGCCTGCCGAAATGTTCCGGCGAGCAGGAACTCCGGTTCGCCCGGCAGGTGCTGGAGGGACTGATGCGCGCCGCCGACGGGGTGATCGTCTCCCACAGTTGGCAGGAACGGGATCGGACGTTGCGTCTCTCCCCGCTGGCGACCCATCTCCCCGAAACCACCCTGGAGCGTCTGGGGGTGGGCGCGTTGCCGGACTACCCCCGGATGATGCTGGCCGCGACCCGTCGCGAGACCCGGACCGACTGGCGCGCCCCCCCGTTCGAGGAGGGGGCGCTGGTGACCGGCGGGGCCGGGGTGATCCAGTGCCAGGCGGTTTGTCCCTTTCAGGCCTTCGCCCGCCATCGCCTGGGGGCGCGCGCCCTGGAACGGCCCCAACCCGGCCTGGACGGGCGGCGGCGGGGGGTGTTGGCCCACTGGACCCTGGAGCGGTTCTGGGCCATGACCGGCTCATCCCTGGCCTTGGCCGCCCTTTCCGACGCCGCTCTGGAGGAGCGGGCGCGGCAGGTGGTCGGGGAGGTGGTGCGGGCGGGGGTGGCCCGTTGGCCGGATGCCTTCACCCCCGCGGGGCCGCGTCTGGAGGAGAGTCGTTTGCTGCGCCTGTTGACCGCCTGGTGCGCCCTGGAAAAAAGTCGTCCCCACCCCTTCGAGGTGACGGAGCGGGAGGTGGAGCGCGTGCTGGAGATCGGCGGGCTGCGCCTGACCCTGCGCATGGATCGCCTGGATCGGCTGGGGGAGGGAGGCTGGGCCATCCTGGATTACAAAACCGGCAAGACCCCGCCCCGGATCGGGGATTGGTTCTCCCTCCGGCCCAGGGAGCCCCAGTTGCCCCTGTATGCCCTGGCCACGGAGGGAACGGCGGTGTTGGCGTTTGCCCGGCTGCTGGCCAGGGATGTCCGTTTCATCGGGGTGGCACGCGAGGAGGGCATGCTGCCGGAGGTGGCCTCGTTGCGAGCCGTGGGCGAGGCGGCTGTCCCGGATTGGGAGACCCTGTTGGACCATTGGCGCGGGGTGTTCGACCCGTTGGGGCGGGCGTTCCGCGCCGGGGATGCCCTGCCCGATCCCTTGCCGGACGCGTGCGGTCAGTGCGACTTGGGGCTCTTGTGTCGTTTTGGCGCAGAGGAGGGGTTCTCTCCTTGAGCAATTCGTTCCGGTCGCGTTTCTATCCCCGGGTCACCCGCTCCCAATGGGGCGACTGGCGTTGGCAGGCCCGGCACGCCCTCCGCTCCCTGTCGGCGCTGGAGCGGATGTTCGTGCTGTCGGATCCGGAAAGGATCGCCCTCTCCCGTCAGGCCGGCCGGGTCCCTCTGGCCATCACCCCGTATTATGCCAGTCTGATGTCCCTGGACAATCCGGATGACCCGTTGCGCAAAACCCACCTGCCGCTCCCGGAGGAGTATCTGGCGGGGCCGGGCGAGGAGGACGATCCCCTGCACGAGGAACGGGATCGGGTCGTGCCGGGATTGATTCACCGTTATCCGGACCGGGTGGTGCTGCTGGCCACGGGGCAATGCGCCACCTATTGCCGCTACTGCTCCCGTTCCCGTCTGGTCGGGGGCGGGGGCGGCTTCGCCCGTCACTGGGACCAGGCCATCGCCACCATCGGGGCCAACCCGAACATCCGGGATGTGCTGATTTCGGGAGGGGACCCGCTGCTGCTTTCCAACGGGAAACTGGCCACCCTGCTGGGACGCCTGCGGGCCATCCCCCATGTGGAACTGTTGCGTATCGGCAGCAAAATCCCCATGGTCCTGCCCATGCGCGTCACGGGAAAACTGGCGCAGATGTTGCGGTCGTTTCATCCCCTGGCCATGAGCGTTCACGTCACCCACCCCCGTGAACTGACCCGGGAGGCCTGCCAGGCTCTGGCCACCCTGGCGGACGCGGGGATCATGCTGGGGAGTCAGACCGTGCTGTTGCGGGGCGTCAACGACGACCTGGCCACCATGCGGCAACTGATGCATGGCTTGCTGCGCAACCGGGTGAAACCCTATTACCTCTATCAATGCGATCCCATCACCGGCTCCGGCCATTTCCGCACCCCGGTGGCACGGGGTGTGGAGATCATCGCGGGGCTGCGTGGCCACACCAGCGGTTACGCGGTGCCGGACTTCGTGATCGACGCCCCGGGCGGCGGGGGGAAGATCGTGCTGGCACCCGACACCGTGGTGGGTCGCCAGGAGGGGGAGTGGTTGTTGCGCAATCATCAGGGGGGGATCTATCGCTATCCGGACCCGGCGGAGGTGCGCGCCGGGGAGGGGTGACAAGGGAGGGAGCCGAACATGCGTATCGGACTGGTTTATGACCTGCGGGAGGAGTACCGGGGCCTGGGGCTGGACGAAGAGGCCCTGGCCGAGTTCGACCACCCGGAAACCCTGGCGGCCCTGGAAGGGGCGTTGCGGTCTGCCGGGCATCAGGTGGAGCGCGTCGGTTCCCTGGGCGCCCTCGCCGCCGCCTTGGTGGCGGGTCGCCGTTGGGAACTGGTGTTCAATATCGCCGAGGGCTTGCGGGGCCGGGGCCGGGAAGCCGCCGTGCCCGCCCTGCTGGAGGCGTATGACCTCCCGTATCTCTTTTCCGATCCCCTGACCATGGCGGTCTCCCTGGACAAGGGGGTGTGCAAACGTCTGGTGCGGGAGGCCGGTCTCCCCACCGCCCCGTTCTGCGTGCTGGAGAGCGAGGCCGACCTGCGCGGGTGCGCGTTGCCCTTTCCCCTCTTTTTGAAACCGGTGGCGGAGGGGAGCGGCAAGGGGTGTGGCGCGGGTTCCCTGGTGGAGAGTCCGGAGGGGTTCGCGACGGTCTTTCGCCGGTTGCGGCGCCGGTTCGCCCAGCCGGTCCTGGTGGAGCCATTCTTGCCGGGACGGGAGTTCACCGTGGGCATCGTGGGGAATCAAGACCCGTTGCCGCTGCACCGGGTCGCGGAAATCGTCTTCCGGGAGCCGACGCGGGCCGCCCCGGTCTACAGCTTCGCCGCCAAGGAGGAGAGTCTCCGTGAGGTTCTCTATCGACCGGTGCAGGATCCGGAAGCCATGCAGGCGTTGAAAAACGGGTTGGCCATCTATCGTCTGGTGGGGTGCCGGGATGCGGGACGCCTGGACTTTCGCTCCGACGCCGCGGGCGTGCCGCAGTTCCTGGAGATCAATCCCCTGGCCGGTTTGCATCCCGTCCGTTCGGGGCTGCCCATCCTGGCCCGTCAACAGGGGTGGTCCTATCCCCGTCTGATTCAGTCCATGGTGGAGGTGGCCATGGGCCGCCTGTTCCCCCCGGAGGCGCCATGAAAAAAAGCCCCCAGGGTGTCTCTGGAGGCTTTAGATTTCATGTGATGCCGAGGTGGTGGGTTTAACGACCCTTCGCCGCGCCTTTGGGGGATGTGGTCGGCTTGGTGGCGGCCGTTGTGGGCTTGGCGGTCGATTTGGCGGCTGCCGGTTTGGCGGCTGCTGCTGGTTTGGCGGCTGGTTTGGCGGCTGGCTTGGCAGCGGCTGGTTTGGCAGCGGGTGGTTGTTTGGAGACGGCCATACCTTCCTCCCATGGAAGCATAAGTTGTTGTAGATGGTGGACTATTATAAGCGAATCTTTGCGGTCAGCAATAAAAATTCGGATCTTTTCCATGGATTTTTTCGATTGATTGGATTAATGAATTTCACGATTCCGTGAGCGAGAGAAAAAAATCGTTCTGGATTGTTGGGTTGGCAAGTGGATTGCGATGCTGGATCTGGGTTCGAAGGTTTTGGGCCGATCCATCAAGACACATCAAAGGAGTGACAGATCATGATACACAGAGGGAATGGCGCATCCAATCGGCCTGTCCTGTCTCAGGCGCACACCTTTTTTGTGGCCACCCGTGAGGACTGGCTGGCCTGGTTGAGCGGTGGGGAGTTGACGCAGGCACAGGAGAGCGTGACGGACAAGCGGGTGGGTCGGGGCGTGGCGCGGCGTGGTGGCAAGGGCGTGGAGGCGCGTTACTCCTCCTGATCGGCCCGGAGAGGGGTGGTGGAGACCTGATCGGCGCTTCTTTGGCGTCGGAGTTGCGCCTGTCTGCGCATCTCCTCGGTTTCCACAATGGGGGTGATCAGGTGGTTTCGCGATGGGGGCAGCAGATCCTGATGGGGGTATTTCGTTTTGCATCCTGTCATGATTCTTGCGAGGACCGTCAAGATTTTTTCGCTGTTGGGGGGAGGTTCACCGTAAACCCAGATCTCTTGCTGGTTGTTGTAGGTGAATTTGTCCACCGGACCGGTGAAGGGGCCCTGGGGCGGGTCGTCGGGATGTTTGCGGTAGGTGTACACCCGGATGATGGAGCTTCTGGGGTGGAAACCGACGACCATTTCGGAGTTGGGCAGGGGTTCCCGGACATAACAGGCGTCCCGGAGGCGAAAGGCGATCACGCCGCGGGTGAGTTCATCGAACGACAGGGAACTTTGGGTCGCGTCCAGCTCCCTGCGCAAGTGGCGGCACAGGCGTCGGATGTCGTTGACCGGATAATAGCCTCTTGTCAGGCGAAACCGGGAGCAGGTGCAGGTCAGATGAAAGAGGTTGACCCGGTAGCTGAGGTATTTCAGCTTGTGACTGGGGATGAAGGTGGTGACGTTGCGTTCCGGGGGCAGTTGGGGGAGCAGCAGGGATGGACAATAGGCGATGGATTGCAGGATCTGCTGTCTTTTGTGGATGGGTATCACCAGATAACGCAACAAGATCCATGCCGTCACGCATCCAGCGAACACGATCCAGAGCCAGAAGTGGGGCGTGAAGAGTGACTGGAGGGTTGACAGGATGGTGCTCATGGGGCTGTGGATCTCTTTTTGCTGGTGCATGGAATGGATGTATCTTAGCAGCAAAGTGGCGGAATGCCATGGATGTCATGAAAATCGGATAATTTTACTGCCCATGGATTGATTTGCTGGGTATTCAGGGGAGTGATTATTATGAGGCAACTGTTCAGGCGTGGGTTGGGTGGGCTGGTCGGGTTGTGGGCGTGGGTGATGGTGATGCCGGTCCACGGCATGGAAGCCGACGAGATTTTGCGACAGATGGACCGGAAACTCCATGCCACCTCGTATGAGAGCTATGCGCGGATTGCGTTCGAGGTGCCCAATGGCCGGGTGCGCACCGTCACGCTCTATTCGGCCCGGAAGAGCGGACGCCAGGCGCTGGCCGTGGTGGTGGCGCCGGATGACATGAAGGGACGCGCGGTCCTGCGGGTGGGGGACGGGGTGTGGATGCATGTGCCGGGTGAGTTGGAACTGCGCAAAAGCAGTTTGATGGTTTCGATGGTCGGTGGGGTGTTCAACAACGCGGATTTGTTGACCGGTGATTTCCTGGAAGAGTACCAGCCGACCCTGCTGGGGGAAGAGGAGTCCGCCTGGCGGCTGGAACTGACGCCCCGCTTCGCCGGTTCGCCCTATGCCAGAATGGAGCTGCGGGTGGACAAAAAGAATCTGACGCCCGTTGAACTGGCGCAGTTCGACGGGGGGGGCGGGCGGATCAAGACCATTCGTTACCAGGATGTGCAGACCATGGACGGCGACCATCTGCATCCCATGACCATGGAGACCGTCAGTGGTCTCAACGCCCGCTATCGTTCTTCCTGGCATCTTGGCCAGATGACCGGCAGGGATTTTCCCGCCGAGGCGTTCACCCGTGAGTTTTTGCCTCGGGCCGGCAGATTGATGAAATGAAGCGCGCCGGGTCGCGACCGGAGAAAAGCCGTGACCCGTTCGCGGGCTTGTGATATACAACGTCCGTTTACCCATCCTTTTTTGTTTTTGTGGCGACGTGTGCAGCGATGACCAGCGGGCCTGTCAGAATCGGCATGATCATCCCCGGATACAACGTATCCCGGACGGTTGCCGACGCCCTGCTCTGCCTTCGACCGGAGACGCTGGCGGCTGTGGAGGAGATCGTCTTCATCGACAATTGCAGCGATGACGACACCCTGCGCATCGTGCTCGAACTCCAGTCCCGGCCTGCCCCGCTGGGGAGACGGCTGACGGTGCTCTCCAACAGCGTCAACCATGGTCTGGGCGGCAGCCTGAAAATCGGACTGGCCTATCTGCAACGGCATGGCTTCAGTCACGGCCTCATCGTCCACAGCGATGGGCAGGGGGACAACGAGGTCATCGCGCGGGGTCTGCTCGACCTGATGCGGGCCCATCCGGAGGCCAACCTGATTCTCGCCAGCCGTTTTCATCCGGAGGCCGATCTGCGTGGCTACAGCCCCCTGCGCATCCTGGGCAACCGCTTTTTCAATGTCATGACCCGTCTTTTGACCGGTGCGCGCATCTCCGACGCGGGCACGGGAATCATGCTGTTCGCCACGGAGATCCTCGACGGCATCCGTTACGCCGACTTCAGCAGCGGGTTGCATTTCAATCCCATGCTGAATATCGCCTTGTATCATCGCCGGGATATCCATATCCTGGAGACCGCCCTGCACTGGAAGGACTCCGCCATCGGTTCCACCGTGTTGCCCTGGCGCTATGTGATGCGTTTGTTGTGGATCCTGTTCAACTATCGCGCCCGCATCGTGCTCGGCCTGCCGGGGGTCTCTCCACATGCCGGGGAGGACTGGCTGCATGCGTTCCCCCACACCATTCATCCGGCCGGAAGGGATCCGGCCTAGCCGGACCCGCAGGGGGGAAACGATGCTGCACAAACGATTGCTCCACTTCGCCTCCCGGACCCAGCGCACCCTCCTCGGGGTCGGCCCCATGAGCGTCAATTGCGTGGACGCCGTCATCGACCTGGCCAACACCTTCGACACCATGATTCTGCTGGTGGCCAGCCGTCGCCAGATCGAATCCGCCGCCATGGGGGGCGGGTATGTCAATCATTGGACCACCGAGGCTTTCGCGGATTATGTCGTTCAAAAGGATAAGAAGGCCCATGTCATCCTCTCCCGCGATCACGGCGGTCCCTGGCAGCACGAACAGGAGAAAGCCCAGAAATTGAGCTTGCGTCAGGCCATGGCCTCCGCCAAGGAGTCCTTTCGGGTGGATATCGAGTCCGGCATGGAGATCATCCATATCGATACCAGCATCGACATCCACGGGACACCCAGCAGCGACGAAATGTTGTTGCGGGTGTTCGAGCTGTACGAGTACTGCTGGGAGGTGGCGCGGCAGAACAAGAAGAATATCGTCTTCGAGATCGGCACCGAGGAGCAGACCGGAGGCACCCAGTCCGGCGAGGATCTGTTCAAGCTGTTTTCCGAAATGAAACGGTTCTGCACCACCAACCGGCTGCCCTTGCCGGTGTTCATCGTCATCCAGGTGGGAACGCGGGTGATGGAGACCGGCAACATCGGTTCCTTCGAATCCCCGCAACGCATCGACCACGAATTGCCGGCGGAAATCCAGATCCCCCGCATGGTGGAGATCTGCAACCGCAACGGCATTTTCATCAAGGCCCACAATACCGATTACCTCTCCGACGAGGCCCTCTCCTGGTATCCGAAACTGGGCATTCACGCCGCCAACGTGGCCCCGGAATTCGGTGTGCTCGAAACCCGCGGTTTTCTGGGACTGCTGGCGGAGCGGGGATTGACAGAGCAGCGGGAGGCCTTTCTGGAGTTGGCCTACCACTCCGGAAAGTGGAAAAAATGGCTGCTGCCCGACTCCAGGGCGACGGACGAGGAGCGCGCCATCATCGCGGGACACTATGTCTTCTCCGATCCCCATTTCCTGGCGATCAAACACAAGGCGCAGGAGCGGATCGCCGACCTCCTGATCGATGATTATCTCAAGGATCTGCTCAAAGCGAACCTGATGCGTTACCTCAAACTCTTTCGCCTGCTCAGGACCGCATGAAAAACACCGCCACCATCATTCTCAATCGCAACCTGCCGGAGGTGACGGACCGTCTGTGCGAATTGATCGCCAGCAAAAATGACGCCCTGACCGACATCTTCGTGGTGGAATCCGGCAGCGACCAGGACAAACTCTCCCGGCACTGCACCTGGTGGGCCAACTGGGAGGAGGCCAGGGTCCAGGGTCTGCGTCCTCCAAGGGGGTTCAACTACGGTTTGCAGCAGTTGTGGCGGGAAGACCGTTTTCGGAACTACGACAATTTCTTTCTGGTGACCAACGATACCGAGTTCGGCGATTATCCCTTTCTGGAGATCCTCCTGGAGGAGTTGGAAAAACATCCGCGCGTGGGGATTCTCTCCCCCTGTTCCCAACGGTGGGGGGAGCGGAGTCTGTTGCGGCACACCCCGACCCGCTACTTCTGGTATGTGTTGAACACCGCCCTGCTGATGCGCCGGGAGTTCATCGAGTCCGTCATGACCCGGGACGAACCCACGCACCTCAATTTTCTGTATGATGGCTCCAACTTTCGCGGCTTCGGCACCGAACTGGAACTGATCGCCAAGGGGTACGCCAACGATTGGGCCACGGCCATCACCTCCACCATTCTGTGCGAGGAGAACGAAGCCCACCTGCGGCATCAGGCCGAAGTCATCCGCACGGAACCCTTTGAAAAAAACATGCGACTGGTCATCGACGAGGGCAGGCAGTGGATGTATCGCAAGTACGGCTTCAAGAGCCGCTGGACCATGCAACTCTACGCCAAGGCCTTCTATGACCTGTTTTTCCAATACTTTCCGGAACTGACGCCCTACAAGATATGAACATGCCCTCCAAGGTGCGCATCGAGCGCTTCGAGATCACCGAAAAACCCTGGGGCCGGGAGATCCTCATCGCCCGGAACGACCACTACGCCTTCAAGCGCATCCAGATGGTCCAGGGAACCCGTTCCAGTTTCCAGTATCATCGCCGCAAGCTGGAGTCGTTGTTCATCGTGTCGGGCCGGATCGAACTGGTCACCGAGTTCCCGGACGGACAACGGGTCACGGAACGCTATGGTCCGGGAGAGGGCTATACGGTCCCTCCAGGGGTGAAACACCGGGTCACGGTGCTGGAACAGTGCGACCTGTTCGAGGTTTCCACCCCCCAACTGGAGGATGTCGTCCGGGTGGCGGACGATTACGGACGGGAACAGTCGTGAAGGCCTGCATCCTCGCCGCGGGGCAGGGCAGCCGCATGGGGCGCTACGGGGACCATTTCCACAAGGCCCTGCTCCCCTTGAGGAATCAGGCCATTCTTTCCCACATCTTCGCCCGGTTTCCCCACGGGACGCACTTTGTCATCGCCCTGGGCCATCGGGGGGAGGATCTCGTCTCCTACGTGCGCATGGCCCATCCCGACCTGGAAGTCACCTGGGTGTGGGTGGAACGGTACACCGGTCCCGGCTCCGGTCCCGGTCAATCCCTGTTCGAGTGTCGCCATCATCTGCAGGAGCCGTTTTTTTTCATCGCCTGCGATACCCTGATTCAACAACCCTTGCCGGAAAACGCGGAAAACTGGCTCGGCGTCATGCCGGTCGCGGACCCGGAAAAGTGGTGTACCGTGGCGCTGGACGCCCATGGGCGGGTCACGGCGCTGCACTACAAAAAGGCGGAAGGTGGATCTCTGGCGTTTACCGGCATCGCCCGGGTGGAGGATTACGGGCCTTTCTGGGCGGGGCTGGAGGAGGACGCCCGACTGGAAGGAGACGAAAAGCAGGTCAACAGCGGTTTGGCCCGTCTGGCGACCAGGGGGTTGAAAAGCCACGCCCTCACCTGGAAGGACGCGGGAACCCTGGCCAACTACGAGGCGCTGCTGGATGAGGAGCGGGACAATTACACCTTCAAGGGCAAGATCACCGACGCCACCTATCATGTGGGAGAGCGGGTGATCAAGTTTTTTCCGGATGCGGACGGGGCCAGATCGCGTTTTCATCGCGGCGCGGCCAACCCGGAGAGCTTCGCCCGCACTCTCGCTCTGGAGGGCCGTTTCTTTTCATACCGGTATGTCGAGGGGGAGATGCTCTCCTCCCGTTTGAACCGGGAGAACTGCCGCCGGTTTCTCGACTGGGCCGAAGCGGGCTTCTGGCGTCGCGCTTCCGTCCCGCCGGAGGCGTTCCAACAGGAGATGGTCCGCTTCTACCGGGACAAGAGCCTCTCCCGTCTGCGGAGTTTCTGTCGGCTTTATCTGCCCGACGGGGTGGAACGGCCCGAAAGGATCAACGAGCTCCCCTGCGCTCCGGCAGAGGAGCTGGTGGCGGGGCTGGCGCCCGGTTTTTACGCCCGGGGTCTGCCCTCCACCTTCCATGGGGATCTCCACGCGGACAACATCGTGTGCACCCCGGAAGGTTTCCGCCTGATCGATTGGCGGGACGCCTTCGGTCTGCTCGCCGACGTGGGGGATCGTTATTACGATCTGGCCAAATTCCTCCACGTCCTGGAATTGAGTGTCGAGACCATGAATGCCGGAAGTTATGCCATCACCCGGGATGCCCGTGGCCTCCATCTGGATCACGCCATGACCTTCGGGCAACTGGAGGCCCAGGAGTGTTTCTGGGAGCATGTGCGGCGCCACGGATACGACCCGGAGCGCATCCGCATCACCGACGCGTTGATCTTCATCAACATGTCCCCCCTGTACGATGCCGCGATGGGGCGTTATCTCTATTTCATCGGGCGCTATCTGTTGCAGCGGGCGGCGTTGCGGGGCACGCCTCATTTTTCCTGAACGCATTCCAGGGCGCTCAAAACGCTGCCACCCCGGTCATGGAGGATCTGCCCGACCCGGCAAAAGGGCGCGGGGGTCAACGTGGCCGGGTCAAAACGGATCGTCGCGGCCTCCACCCCCTTGCGGGACAGTTCGAGGGAGACGGCGCCGTTCCACGGCCAGTGCAGACCGTTCTCCTCGGTGTTCACGCCCACAATGCGCACATGGCCTCTGGCGACACTCAGCGTGAGACCGGTCCCGACCTCCTCCACGGGCAGGGAGAGCCATCTCTCCTCCTTGAAGCCCAGGGTGTGCCGTTGCTCCCCGCCAACGGTGCCGGCGACCTTCAGTACGCCACCGTACAGCGCGCCGCGCACCGCCACCTTCAGACGGGCGCCCGACTCGTCGTCGATGGGCCGCACCCGCAAGCGATCCTCGTGCTTCAACACGATCTCTTTTTTCAGGTGCTGCACAACGGGATTGTTGCTCACCAGAAACGCCACATCGGAACGCAACCAGCGCGCGTTCCTGTCCAGCATCCAGTCGATCATGCCCAGTCGCGCGGCACCATGCAGCAGATAGTAGAACAGGGTCTCGTCCCGGACGTTGTACACCACCCGGTCCCCTTTCCCGGCCTTTCCCAGCAGGTGGCGCACCTGTCCCGCGTCCAGCATCATGTCCGCCCGATTGAAGATGATGTGCTGATTGCGTTGACTGGCCTCCCTCCAGGCGGCGAGGTGGTGAACCCCCAGGGAAAGCGTCAGGACGGCGACGACCGCCCAGCGGGTCAGACGGGCATCCCAATCCCCGGACGGTCCCGGAGGCGCGTGGGTCCAGACCCACCAGGCGCATACCCCGTAAAAACCCGCGAAAAACACCGATGCCAACACCCCCATGCGATGCAGCAGGGAGATGTCCGGCTTGGGGAAAAACAGGGTGGCGATCGGCAACGCCACAAACAACAGAATCAACCGTCGCATGGCCTGGCGGGGCAGTGGCAGCGATGGCGGCAGGGGATGCCTGAACAGGATCGCGAAAAAATAGAGCAGAGGCAGCAACCAGCCGATCAGCAGCACGGGTTTGGAGATCACGAAAATGTTGTTGGTCTCGAACAGCAGGCGCACCATCCAGTGGAGCAGCACGCCGAACGCGATGGCCCACAGGGTCAGGATGTGGGAAAACGGATGTCTGGCGCGCAATCCGGGGATCATGCCGAGCAGGGCCAGGGCCGTCATGGCGATACCGAAGGATTCGCCGTGAAACATCAGCCAATCGAACAGCATGGCGAGATTCTTCTGGAAGGCCTCCAGAAGGGTGGGCGCGTTGAACAGGGTGGTGAAACGGATTTCCGTGTCGATGAACTGCAGGCGCAACGCCAGGGAACCAACGCACGCCAAGGCCACACCCGGCACGAAGAGCAGAAAACCGGGTTTGCGCCAGTCGTTTTCCAGGATCAGGGCGATCGCCACCGCCATCCCGGACAACATGATGCCCACCATGTGGAAGCCCGCCGACAGGGCCAGGAACAACCAGGCCAACGGCCATTTCCAGTTGGAGCGCATGCAAAAAGCGCTCACCGTCAAGAAAAACATTGCCACGGACAGGGTGATGGGGACAATGTAGGAGATGCCCCAGCCTGGGAAAAGAACCGGGGCGATCAGCAACAGGGCGAACCCCGCCGCCCCCATGCCGAACAAGGCGCGCAGAAACAGCGCCACGGCGAGGGTGACGATGAAGGGACCCATGGCGCTGATGAACAACTGAATGTTGTCGTAATCGAGACCGGCCCGGATCAGTCCGGCGATCAGGACGGTATAAAGCGGTTGATAACAATAAAAGATGGTGTGGGTTCTGCGATTGGCTTGATAATGCTGACCGGTTTCCTGTATTTGTTGGTACAGATCCCTGAGACCGGGACAGTCGTCGGCGCGGCAGTGGTTCAGGTGGGACGCCTTGACGAAGGTGTGATAGTGATCGTCCGGTTCAAAGGGGATTTCACGCAACAGGTGGGGTGACACGGCCATCCAGAGATGGAAGAGCAGGAAAACGACCACACCCGTGTAAAACAGGAACTTCTGCTGGGCATGCGAGGGTGTCCGCGGTGATGTCATGATGACGGTTCCTGAACTTGGAAATTTTTCTGGCGAGCGTGCATGGCAACCGTGAAATTGTTGCATCTTGAAAGCCGGCATATCCAGCAACAGCGCGTTTGTCCCGTGTGCGCTCATGAACAGCGGCGCCAAAAATTTCGGAAACAATGTCAAATCACCGCGCATTGGGTGGCGTATTATCAATGCGGGTCTTGCGGGTTTGTCTATTCCGGCACTTTTCTGTCCCCGGAGGCCAGCATCCGGTTTTATGACGCCAAACATCAATACCTCAATTATGCGAGTTATGTCAAGCCGTCCGTGGCGTTGGGCAAGAGCCTCAATTTTCGCGACAGCGTGGCGTTGTTGCGCGCCAGTTTCCCCGGAGCGGGCAGACGGGCGCTGGATATCGGTTGTGGTTCCGGACAGAGCCTGGAGGTGCTCCAGGGGTGCGGATACGAGCCGACCGGACTGGAGATCTCCCGGTACGCCGCCGGCATGGCCCGGGAGCGGGGGGTGGGCGAGGTCCATTGCGCCGACGCCCGGCAACTCGCCACCCTGGGACTCCCCCGGTTCGACGCGATCTTCATGTTCGATGTCCTGGATCACGTCAATCAACCCGGAGAGGTGATGCAAACCGTTTTCGATCAGCTCCAACCGGGGGGCGGCGTCATCCTGGAGGTGGTCAACATCGCCTCGCCCCTGGCGTATCTGATGGGCTCCCGCTACATGCACATCATACCCTACGAGCATTTGTCTTATTTTTCTCCCCAGACCCTGCGCCACTTTCTGGCCCGATGCGGTTTCGCGGAGATCGTGGTGAAACCGGCCTACCGTTTCGTCACGTTCGATTTCATCGTCACCACCCTGCTGGAGTTCAACCCCATGCTGGGGCGGATGTTGCAGGTGGTTGGCAAGGGAGTGGGACGGACGCTGCGGGAGAAACCCTTTCCCATTCCCTGCGGTGCCCTGTGCGGCATCGCCGGAAAAGCATGAACGGTCGGAGGGGAGCTTGAAAGTTCTGTTGTTTTCGATGCAAAAAGATACCGAAGGGCTGGGGCTGAAGTTCATCCACTATGATCTGCTGGCCCATGGGCATGACTCCGGCATCCTTTTTCTGCCGCGCTTCCATCTGGAGAGCGCCGGAAGGCGGCAGGAACTCAAACGTTTCATCGACACTTTTGCCCCTGGTCTGGCCGGTGTCAGCCTCATGTCCCAGGAGTACGAGAAGGCCCGCGTCCTGACCCGGTTCCTGAAAGAACAGCTCCCCTCCCTGCCCGTCATCTGGGGGGGCATTCACCCGACGATCGATCCGGCCTCGTGTCTGGAGGAGGCGGATTACGTCTGCGTCGGCGAAGGGGAACGGACCATGCGGGAGGTGTGCGCCCTGCTGGACCGTGGCCAACCGATCACCGGGGTTGGCAACCTCTGTTACCTGGAACAGGGAGCGCTGCGACGCAATCCACTCCATCCCCTGCTCGCGGACCTCGACGCGTTGCCAAGCTACGAACATGTGGCGCGCAACAGTCATATCCTGCATCGGGAGACCATCCAACCCCTGACACCCCGGATCAACCGGCGTTATGCCCCCTATCTGGGCAGAACCTACAGCGTCTTGAGCTCCCGTGGCTGTCCTTTCGCCTGCAGCTACTGTTGCAACTCGTTGTTCAATCAACTCTACCAGGACAACAAAATCCGCCGACGCAGCGTGGAACACGTGATCCGGGAACTGGAACGGGCCATCCACGACCATCCGGAACTGGAAATGATCAACATCCAGGACGACTGCTTCCTGGCCTACAACATCAAACAGATCCGCCACTTCTTCGCGGAGTACCGACGCCGGATCGGCTTGCCTTTTATCGTGCACGTCATTCCCACCTATCTGACCGAAGAGAAGATGGCGGTTCTCAAGGAGTCCGGGCTGGCCTGGATCGTCCTGGGGTTGCAAAGCGGCAGCGACCGGGTGTTGCGGGATATCTATCAGCGCAAATCCTATCGGCGCCATTTTCTCCAGGCCGCCGCCCTGGTGCACCAATATCGGGTGGCGGGCATCTACGACGTGATCATGGACAATCCCCTGGAGAGCGAGGAGGATACCATCGCCACCATCGAGACCTTCATGGAGACCCCCAAACCCTTCATGCCGGAAATCTTCTCGCTGAGCCTCTATCCGGGGACCAGGATCCACGATCTGGCCGGGTCGGCCGCCAAGACGGACGCGGTGGAGGATTATCGTAAAAAAAGCTACCTCGTCTATCGCAAGACCGCCCTGAACCATTTGACCCGCCTGGCCGCCTTTTCCAGTCGCTCCATGGTCGCCCCCTTG
>JADGCR010000219.1 GCA_015228895.1 Magnetococcales bacterium | reverse complement strand
GC
Organism: Magnetococcales bacterium; assembly: GCA_015228895.1. Next base: position 4,116 of record JADGCR010000219.1, on the reverse strand, counting down.
CTTTCCCTTTGTGCTGGGAGAGGTTCCCCTGGATGCGGACGAGGCGCGCCTGACCCGGGAAAATAAAATCGGAAAAAAACTTTTCATGTCATCGTGCATCACCTGCCATGACCGGGCCAAGGTCCAGGAGGAGGGTCCCATCTGGGAATCCCGCGCGGTTTCCTGGCCACGCAACCTTTACTCCCATCGGGACCCGCCTCTGGACGCGGTCGCCCGCGCCACGCCCTACGCCCGGCACGACATCCCCCCGGCGCTGACCGACCCCACCCCCGACGAACGGCAGGGGGAGATGTTGTTCCAGAAGAACTGCGCCTTCTGCCATGCCGCCGACGGGACCGGCCAGAACTATATCGGCACGTTTCTCGACCCCCACCCCCGCAATCTCACCACGCCCGGCCTGCTCGCCACGCTGGACCTGGAGACGGTGATCCGCGAAGGACTGCCCAACACCTCCATGCCCGCCTGGGGCAAGGTGTTGCAAGACACGGAGATCACCCATCTCATCGCGTATCTGAAACGCGTCTTCGGCACCCGTGTTGACAAGACGCCATGAAACCCCGGCGTCACACTCCCCCGCCCGCCCCCGGCGTGGATACGGTCCATGCGCTCTACACCCGGGACAGAATCGGCGAGGCCCTGACCCTGATTGCCCGTCTGACAGCCAGGAAAGGACACCCGGACAATCCGACGCTGCACAATCTGGCCGGGGCCTGTCATGTGCGCCTGGGGGATCCGGTCCGGGCCGAAGCGTCCTATCGGCGCGCCTTGCGCCTCAAACCCGAGCATGCCGACTTCCTCAACAATCTGGGCAATATCCTGAAACTGCAAAAACGGTTCCCGGAGGCCGAGGAGGCCTACCGGATGGCGTTGCGCCACCACCCGGGACACACGGAGGCGCGCAACAATCTGGGGGTTTTTCTCAAGGAGCGAAAACGGTTCGCCGAGGCCGAAGCCGCCTACCGCGAGGTTCTGCGCCTGCAACCGGACCACGCGGGGACCTGGTGGCTTCTGGGCAACCTGTTGGGAGACCTGCAACGCCACACGGAAGCCGAGGATTGTTACCGGCAGGCGCTGATTTTCAGGCCGGACCATGTGGAGGTCCACAACCATCTGGGACTCCTGTTGACCCGACTGGGCCGCCTTTCGGAAGCCGAAGCCGTTTTGCGGCAGGCGTTGCGCAGCCAACCGGGACACGTCGGGGTTTGCAACAACCTTGGTTTCAATTATTTTCTGCGAAAAGAGGACGACCTGGCGGAAGCCGCCTTCCGGGAAGCGCTGCGCGGCCAACCGGATTTCGCCCCGGCCCACAGGAACCTGGGGGTGCTGTTGAAAGAACGACACCGTTTCGCCGAGGCCGAAACCGCCTTGCGCATGGCCCTGAAACATCAACCCGACTATGCGGACGCCCAGGGAGCGCTGGGTCTGTTGTACCTCGCGATGGGGCGGTTTTCAGAGGGTTGGCCGCTCTTCGAGGCGCGGTTCCACCCGGAGTGCGACGCACGCGACTCCATCCCGTTGCAGGCCGATTTTCCCATGTGGCGGGGGGAGGTGTTGACGGGAAAATCGTTGCTGCTCATTCCGGAACAGGGCTATGGAGATCAGATACAGTTTTGTCGTTTCTATTCAATTTTAAAATCGAAAGGTTTGTCGAGATTGACCCTGATCGCGCAACCCGCCCTGGCCGCCTTGTTGCGCGGGTTGACCGGAGTGGACCAGGTGATCGAACCGGACCCCGCCGGGAGATACCCCAGCCACGATTATTGGGCCTTCCCCCTCTCCCTCCCTTATCGCCTGCAAACCACCGAGGAGAGCATCCCGGCCACGCTGCCCTATTTGCGCGCCCCGGAGGAACGGTTGAGCAGATGGCGCCACCTGCCGCAGACCCGACCGGGATGGCGGGTCGGTCTGGCGTGGAAAGGTTCCCCCATCCACCGGAACGACGCCAACCGTTCGTTGCCGGGTCTCGCCGTTCTGGCACCGCTATGGTCGGTGCCGGGCATGGCCTTTGTCAGCCTGCAGAAGGGCAGCGGGGAGGAGGAGGGGAAAAACCCGCCCCCGGATCAACCCCTGCTCCATCTGGGTGGGGAGATCCGGGATTTCGCCGACACGGCCGCCATGGTGACCCGGATGGATCTGGTGATCACCATCGATTCCGCCCTGGCTCACCTGGCCGGAGCTTTGGGCAAGCCGTGCTGGGTGCTGCTGCCGGCCAGGGGAGTCGATTGGCGTTGGATGTTCCAGCGGTCCGACTCCCCCTGGTATCCCGGTGTCATGCGTCTTTTCCGCCAGACCCAGCCCGATGACTGGTCGGAGGTGGTGGAACAGGTGAGGGTGGCGTTGACCCGCCTGCGGGTTTGATGGCAGAGGCACCGGCGTGACGCCTCGACCAAGAAACGCCGCCACCGGAAGATCCCTCCCATGGGTGGCGGCGTGATGACGAACGACCTTACAAGGCCATGACGTTTTCCGCTTTGGGTCCCTTGTCACCGGCGACCACGTTGAACTCCACACGTTGCCCTTCCGCCAGGGTGCGAAAACCGCTGCCGGAGATCGCGCTGAAGTGGACAAAAATGTCTCCCTTGCCACCCGCGCGCTCGATGAACCCAAAACCCTTGCCCTCGTTGAACCATTTGACGGTCCCAGTTTCACGATCTGCCATGTTCTTCACTCCAAAAGATTGCTGACACCTGGCAGAACGATCCTACAGCGCGCAAAAAAAAGGGCTTGGCTCTCGAAATACGACTGCCGACTCAATCGTTTTTCGTATAACATAAACAATTCAACAAATCAACTCCACCAACGTCACATCATCGCCCTGTTCCGCGCCATCCCGGAACTGACGCAACGCCTCCGGGACGATCTCCAATGGTTCATCGAAAACAACCAGTTGGGAAAGAATCGGCACCAGGCGTTCCAGACCGAACTCCTCCCTGGCCACACTCTTCTCCTCCACCACCCCGTCGGTGAAAATCAAGACACGGTCCCCCGGTTGCACTTCGATCTCCCGGCCCGGTTTGTCCGGTTTATTGCGCACCCCTCTGGGCAGATGCTCGGAAACCACCTGGGTCAACACGCCGCCGTTGCGAAACACGAAGATTTCCGGCAGGGCGCAATTCCATACCAGCAGGCGATCACGATGACCGTTCAACTCCAGAAAGCAACCCACCATGAACATGTGGGTGGGCAGCTTTTCGTACAGGGAGCGATTGACCTCCTGCACAATCCCTTCCATCCCCATCCCGGCCGCGGTACGGGAATAGAAGATGTCGGAGACGATGGGGCCCGCCACCGCCGCCGTCAGGCCGTGTCCGGTAAAATCCCCCAGCACCAGATGCTGGGCGCCGTCCGGACGGAACGCCGCCAGCAGGATATCCCCGGAGGTCTTTTCCGCCGGCACCACCAGATAACGCAGATGGGTGCCATCGAACTGCACCGAATTGCGCATGCGGGACACGATGTTCTCGATGGTTTGCCGCTCGAAGGAGAGTTGCTCGTTCAAATCCTGCATCTTCCGGTAGGCGGCCCGCAGCGAAAGATGGGTGCGCACCCGCGCCTTGACCACCGGGGGACTCACCGGCTTGGTCAGGTAATCCACCCCGCCGGCGTCGAACCCCTTGATCTCGTCGCCAATGTCACTCATGGCGGTGATGAAGATGACCGGGATGTCCCTGGTGGCGGGCTCCGCCTTGAGGCGTTGACAGACCGCGTACCCATCCATGCCGGGCATCATGATGTCCAGCAGGATCAGGTCCGGCAACTGTTCCAGGGCCAACTCCAGGGCGACGGGACCGCTTTTGGCGAACATCAGGGCGTAATCAAACTGCAAAATGGCGCGCAGCAGTTTGAGATTGGGCGTCTCATCGTCTACCAGCAGAATTTTGAACTCCATGGCGCCACCAGACTGGCCATCGACTTGACTCATGATTTTCCAGCCTCTCGCTGATTATTGTTCCGCCAGCAGCACAGTCACCATGACCTCGTTGCCTCTGCCACGATATTCCACCCGATCGAAACTCAACCCCTTGGCCATGGCGATCCCCCGTCCATGATTGTCGAAGGCCCGCGAGGCGTTGAACTCCATATAGGACTGCCAGTCAAACCCGACGCCCTGATCCC
>JADGCR010000218.1 GCA_015228895.1 Magnetococcales bacterium | reverse complement strand
CGAAATGAAGCAATTGACGGCTCTCGCATCCGGCCTGGTTGCCGGATCCTGGACCTCCCTCCTCTGGGCTGCGGAAGCGCCCAAGCCGACGGTGGGCAACCTGAACATGACCGCCATCATCATGTTCTTCATCTTCGTGGCCGTGACCCTGGGCATCACCTACTGGGCTGCCGCGCGCACCAAATCCACCAAGGACTTCTACGCCGCGGGCGGGGGCATCACCGGGTTCCAGAACGGTCTGGCCATCGCCGGGGACTACATGTCGGCGGCCTCGTTCCTGGGGATCTCCGCCATGGTGTTCGCCAAGGGGTATGACGGACTGATCTACTCCATCGGCTTTCTGGTGGGGTGGCCGGTCATTCTGTTCCTGATGGCCGAGCAACTGCGCAACCTGGGCCGCTACACCTTCGCGGACATCGTCTCCTTCCGTTTGTCCAGGGTGCCGATTCGCACCCTGTCGGCGCTGGGAACCCTGTTTACCGTCATCTTGTACCTGATCGCCCAGATGGTGGGGGCGGGACAGCTCATCCGCACCCTGTTCGGTCTCCCCTACGAGTACGCGGTGGTGATCGTGGGCAGCCTGATGATCCTCTATGTGGCCTTCGGCGGCATGCTCGCCACCACCTGGGTGCAGATCATCAAGGCGGTGCTGCTGCTCACCGGCGCAACCTTCATTGCCCTGGGTGTCCTGAACCACATGAATTTCAGCTTCGAGGCCTTTTTCCGCAGCGCCCTGGAAGGGGTCAAGGCCAGCGGTCTGGCGGATCACAAAAAGGTGGTGACCGATGGCAAGGACATCTTCGCGCCGGGTGGTCTGGTTTCCGATCCCATTTCCGCCATCTCCCTGGGCATGGCGCTGATGTTCGGCACCGCCGGCCTGCCCCACATCCTCATGCGCTTCTTCACCGTGGCCAACGCCAAGGAGGCGCGTAAATCGGTCTTCTACGCCACCGGGTTCATCGGTTATTTCTACATCCTCACCTTCATCATCGGCTTTGGCGCGGTGGTGCTGGTGGCCCCCAACGCCCAGTATGTCGATATGGTGAAAGGGACCCTCATGGGGGGCAACAACATGGCCGCCATCCACATGGCCCATGCCACCGGGGGCGATCTGTTCCTCGGCTTCATCTCGGCGGTCGCCTTCGCCACCATTCTGGCCGTGGTTTCCGGTCTGACCTTGTCCGGGGCCTCGGCGGTCTCCCACGACATCTATGCCAACGCCATTTGTGGCGGCAAGGTGGACGAACGGGTGGAAATGCGCATCTCCAAGTTCGCCGCCCTGGTCATCGGCATGATCGCCATCTATCTGGGGATCCAGTTCGAGAAGCAGAATGTCGCCTTCATGGTGGGGCTGGCCTTCGCCATCGCCGCGTCGGCCAACTTTCCCATCCTGATCCTCTCCATCTACTGGAAAAATCTCACCACCAGGGGTGCGCTGATCGGTGGCTCCCTGGGCCTCATCTCCACGGTGACCATGGTGGTGTTGTCCAAGACCGTCTGGGTGGATGTCCTGGGCAACAAGGCTCCGCTGTTTCCCTACAAGGATCCGGCCATCTTCTCCATGACCCTCGCCTTTGTGGGGTGCTGGCTCTTCTCCAAACTCGACAGCAGCGCGCAGGCCGGGCGGGAACGGGCGCTTTTCGACGCCCAGAACGTGCGTTGCGAAACAGGGGTGGGTGCCTCCGGGGCTTCCCAGCACTGACGCCAACCTGATTGATACCGGACCCCCCGATCTTTCGGGGGGTCCGGCTGGTGACCCAACATGCATGCACCAGAAAGCCCTTCCTCCCCCGCCTTGCTGACCAGACCCATCATTCTGGATGAAATCCTGTTGCATACACACCACCGGCAGCGCATCCAGCAGGCCACCTCCCTGGATGAATTGGCGGATGCGGTGCGTCAACATCCCCAATGGGTGCGTTCCCTGATCGACAAAGGGGTCAAGGTGCGTTATATCGGACGCGCGGTGCGTGAACTGGACCGCCAGGTCTTCCGTCAAATCACCAGCCTGCTGGCCACCCCGGAGTTGCTGGAGCATATCTGCATTCTGGTCATGGGGAGCGAAGGCCGGGGGGAACAGGTCGTCAAAACCGACCAGGACAACGCCCTCATCGCCGACGACACCTATCCCGCCGAGGCGTTGCAGGTGTTCCGGCTCGCTTTCACCGCCGCCTTGACCCGATTGGGCTATCCCCCCTGCCCAGGGGATGTCATGCTGTGCAATCCCGTCTGGGGGTGCGGGCTGGAGGCGTTGCAGAACCGGATGCTCTCCTGGATGAACAATCCCACGCCCACCCATCTCATGCAACTGGCCATCTGTTATGATGCCAGGGTGGTGGCCGGCCAACAGAGGCTGTTCGATCGGGCGCGGGCCTTCTTCTGGGAACACCTGCCGGACAATCCGGCGTTTTATGCCCATCTCGCCAGACCGGTGCTGGCCTTCAAGACCCCTTTGGGGTGGTTCAACCGACTGCTCGTCGAAAAGGGGACCAGACAGGGACAGATCGAACTGAAGAAGGGGGGGATCTTCCCGATCGTGCACGGGGTGCGCACTCTGGCACTGGAGCAGCGCCTCAAGGACCCCAACACCGTGCGGCGGATCAATGGTCTGATGCGCAAGGGGGTGCTGGAACGGGCTTTGGGCGCGGATCTGACGGAGGTGTTCGAGTTCATGACCACCTTGCGCGTCCGGGCGCGGGTGGAGAATCAGGCCCGGCAGGGCAGCGGTGATGATTACCTGCTGCTGGAGACCCTGGGCCGTCTGGAACGGGAGAGTCTGCGGGAGTGTTTTATCGTGGTGGACCAATTCAAGAGTTTAATCACCCATCATTTTCGCTTGCGTATGCTGCAATAAGGGTGATGGTCATGGGAGAGCGCATATGACTATGGAAATTTTGATCGTGGACGACGCACCGAACATCGTCCTGTCGCTGGAGTTCCTGATGAAGAAGGAGGGCTTTGCCGTGCGTTCGGTGGGCGACGGCGAGGCGGCGCTGTTGGCCGTGGCGGAGAAAAAACCCGATTTGATGCTTTTGGATGTCATGATGCCCAAACGGAATGGTTACGAAGTGTGCGAGGCCATGCGCGCCAATCCCTTGTGGAAGGAGGTGCGCATCATCATGTTGACCGCCAAGGGACGGGAGGTGGAACAGGAAAAGGGGTTGGCGCTGGGCGCGGACGACTATGTGACCAAACCGTTCTCCACCAGGGAACTGGTGCAGAAGGTGCGCGGTCTGCTGGGTCTGGAGACCGATTGACACCCCATGAACGCTCGGACGAAATTCTGGGGTGCGCTGGGCCTTTTGCTGCTCACCGGTCTGGCGGGTCTGGGGGGCGTGCTCTGGATGACCCTGGAGACGTTGCCCGCCATGGAAGATGGGGTGATCGCCTGGCTGCAGCGCGTGGTGGTGATGGGACTCCTGTGGATCTTCTGTCTGGGGGCCATCCTGGTGCAGATCTGGGCGTGGATGGATCGGGTGTTGCTCAAACCGTTGACCATCATCAACCGGGATCTGGCCATCATGGCCACGGCCGACCCGGCCCACGACATCACCCTGGAACCGGATCATCTGCTGGAGGATCTTCCCCGGGTGGCCCGCCAGATGGGGGATGCCCTGTTTCACGCCCGCCGGCAGGTCAAGGAGTCCCTGAGCAACAGCGCCGAGGAGTTGGAACGGCTGGAAATGGTGATCAAACATCTGAATGTGGGTCTGGTGGTGATCAAGGGGGACGGGACGATCGTTTTGTACAATCTGGCGGTGCAGAAGCTGTTTCACAACCAGATGGACTCCCTGGGGCTGGGTCGTTCCCTGTATGAACTGTGCGCCCGCCTGCCGGTGGAGACCACCATGGAGTTCCTGGAGCGTTGCAACGCGGCGCGGGGTGGTTGCGCGCAGAGCGACATCCGCTTCTTTTGCGCCGCGCTCCATGACGACGTGATGCTGGATTGCGCCATGAGCCTGTTTCCCTGCGGTCAGCGGGACCAGGCGCATTTCATGATCACCTTCGAGGAGGCCACCCGCAGGATGGCGGCCTTGCGCCGGAGCGATCTGCTGATGCGACACGCCCTGGAGAACATGCGCGGTCCGGTGGCCAATCTGCGGGCCGCCGCGGAAACCCTGTTGCTCCACGG
>JADGCR010000217.1 GCA_015228895.1 Magnetococcales bacterium | reverse complement strand
CGTTTGACCCGTCCTTGCCAGGAACCGGACAGCCTGCTGTTCCAGGTGGTGGATACCGGCATTGGCATTGCCCGGGAACAGATGGGCCAGATTTTCGATCAATTCATCCAGGCCGATGCCGGTATTACGCGCCGTTATGGGGGGACTGGTCTGGGACTGGCCATTTCCCGGCGTTTGGTGGAGATGATGGGGGGCCGGATCTGGGTGGAGAGCCAGTTGGAGCAGGGGAGCACCTTCTGTTTTACGCTGCCCGTCCGGATTGCCGCCTCCCCGTTGCCCCCGCTTGCTCCCATGGAAGCGCCGCCTGGCCACCAGATCAGCAGTCTGCGCGTCCTGTTGGCCGAAGATGTCGCGGAAAACCAGGTATTGTTCGAAGCCTATCTCATGCAGACCCCGCACCGATTGGCCATGGTCAACGATGGGATGCAGGCGGTGGCGCGGATCAAGGAGGAAACGTTCGACGTGGTGGTGATGGATGTGCAGATGCCCAAAATGGATGGCTACAGCGCCACCCGGCTGATTCGTCAGTGGGAGCGGGAGATGGACCGCCCGCCGGTGCCGATCATCGCCCTCTCCGCCCACGCGATGCAAGGTGAGGTCGAACGCAGCCAGGAGGCCGGGTGTGATCTTTATCTGACCAAACCGATCAATAAAAAGCGGTTGTTGGATGCTCTGCAACAACTCGTCCGTTCCAGAGTCGGCGGAACCGTCCGCGGCGTGATTACTTGATGGGACGCATGCCCCGCAGATAATAGATGGCAGCCAGGCACAAGGGGGGGGCGTACCACCAGGCGGACAGACCGGCGGATACCATGACGGCGCCACCGATGAACAGCGTCCCACCCGTCAGGGTGGTGGACTGACGGTGAAAACCCAACGCAAGCCGCCGTTCCAAACGGGTCAGGGAGGCACCGTGAATCCGTACCTGCACCCGGTCCGTGGCCAACCGCTCGATGCCATTGTACAACAGCTCCGGCAACATCTCCGCCGAATCGGCGATCTGCTTGACCCGCTGCTGCGCATCGCGAATCATCCCCACCGGCCCCAGATGCTCCATCATCCAATCCCGGATCAACGGCTCCGCCAACAACCACATGTTCAAATCCGGATTGATCTCCCGTCCGACCCCCTCCAGGGTGAACATGGTCTTCTGCAACAATAGCAGTTGAGGCTGCACCGGCATCTCGAACTGCTCCGTCACCTTGAAAAGCTGCGCCAACAGCCTGGCGATGGAGATCTCCTTGAGAGGCTGCCCGAAAATCGGCTCGCCAATCTGACGACAGGCATCCTCGAACTCATCCAGGTTGGTGTGCCGGGGCACAAAACCGGCGGTCAAATGGACTTCCGCCACCTTGCGATAGTTTCTCTCCAGAAAGCCGCGCATCAGCTCGGCCAACAGCACCCGATCCCGCATCGACACCCGACCGATGATCCCGAAATCCAGGATGGTCAACGTCCCGTCGGGACGCACGAAAATATTGCCGGGATGCTGATCGGCGTGGAAAAATCCATCCCGGAACACCTGCTTGAAAAAACTGGTGATGATGTTGGTGGAGATCTTGATGGCGTCCAATCCCAGGTCCGGATGCAGGGAAAGCTCGTCGATGGGAATCCCGTCACTCCACTCCAAGGTCAACACCCGCCGCGAAGTGCGATTCCAGATCACCTCCGGGGCCTGCATCTCCGGATCGTTCTTGAAATTGTCGCGGAACTTCTGCGCACGGGAACCCTCGACCAGAAAATTCATCTCGTTGCGGATGGTGACCGCAAACTCCTCCACCACCCGCCGGGCCTGGAAACGCTGCCACTCCGGCACATACGACTCGATCAGGTTGGCCAACGCGGTGAGCATCCCGATGTCCTGCTCCACCACCTGCACCACATTCGGTCGCATCACCTTGACCGCCACATCCCGACCCTCGCTCGTCACGGCGCGATGCACCTGGGCCATGGACGCCGAAGCCACCGGAATCGGATCGAACCTGGGAAACAACGTCTCCAGCCGTCCATCCAGATCCTCTTCCACCATCGCCCGCACCGTCTCGAAAGGAAAGGGCGGCACGTCGTCCTGCAATTTTTTCAACTCCAGCCCGATCTCCTCGGGAATGGCGTCCATGCGGGTGGACAAGGCCTGACCGAACTTGATGAAGGTCGGCCCCAGCTCCTCCAGAATCTTGCGCAGACGCACCTCGACCGGAACCCCGCGGCGCAATCGTCGCACCCCCGGACTCAAACCGAAAAACCATGTCAGAACACGCAGTGGAAAAAAGCGACTGGATAACGGCTCCGCATTGTAACGGGCCAGAACCCGCAGGATTCCGGACAAACGCAGAATGGTACGATAATTCGCGAGTAGCATTGAATATACTAAACAGCCTTCTTGGTCTTGCCAGCCTGACCCGTGCCCGTCAACACAAGCCGTTTGCCCGCACGGGTCATCCGTCCTTCCATCCGCTCCAGATCCTTGACCAGAGCCTCGGCCTGCTGACGCAGACCCTCCAGTTGACCGCGACGGGGAATGTCACGACCCGCCATCCATTGATCGAATCCCGTCTCCATGCGGTTTTTGCCCTGCTCACCCAACTGGCGCGCCTGCCTGGCCAACGTCATCAGCACCCGCGCCGCGGGCTCTCCCGCCAGAACCGCCAACTCTTTCTCCCAGTCGATCTCCACATTGTCCAGGATGTTCTTGAACCGCAACCCCGTGTCCGTCTCGCCGGAGAGTTTCAACTGCCGGGAGAAGAACAACGAATCCGGGTCCGTGGTGGAAAAGAGCAACGACAGAAAGGCGCCACCCGTGCCCGCCATGACCACATGGGGCAACGCGTCGGAATAGGTGTGCACGAGTACCTGACCCTCCCCGTCCACCTCCATGAAGAAAGAGTGCTCCAGATCCTCGACATAAAATTCGAACACCTTGCCGGACAACTCCTTGAGTCGCTCCTGCAGTTCCGGATAGCGCTTGAAAAACAGGTTCATCACGATTCCCAGACTTACCGCCGTCAGGGGCTTGGGGATCATCTTGAACGGCATGGCCAACAAGGAAGCAAACATCGTCGTTACACCTTTACCCCAATGTGAACCGCGGCGACACCACCGGTGAGATTGTGATAACGCACCTGAAACAGACCCGCCTCCTCCAGCATGGACTTGAAACGCTCCTGCTCGGGAAAACGCCGGATCGACTCCACCAGATACTGATACGCGTCCCGATCCCTGGCCACCCAGTGACCGATCTCGGGCAGCACCTTGAACGAATAGGCTTCGTAGACAGGCCGCAAAAAAGGCAGGGCGACCTGGGAAAACTCCAGACACATGAACTGTCCACCCGGTCGCAGCACCCGCACCATCTCCCGCAACGCGGCGTCGATCTGGGTCACGTTGCGGATGCCGAAACCGATGGTCACCCCGTGGAACGCATGATCGGGAAACGGCAACTGCTCCGCGTTCCCCTGCACCCACCGGATTCCGGCAACACACCCCTCGTCCGTCAGGCGCGTCCGTCCCTGTTCCAGCATGGCGGCGTTGATGTCATAGATGACGATATCACCCTGACCCGCCAGATTCTTGTGCATCAAACGGGCCAGATCCCCGGTTCCCCCCGCCACGTCCAGCAGACGGTTGCCGGGACGCAAACGCATGCGGCGGATGGCGAAATGCTTCCACAACCGATGCACCCCCATGGACATCAGATCGTTCATCAGGTCGTAGTTCCTGGATACGGAATCAAAGACCTGACGCACCTTGTGAACCTTCTCCCCCAGCGGAACCTCACTGAAACCGAAGTGGGTGGTAGACGCCTCCGTCATGCTGCCTCTCCTTCAAATGGCTGAAACCGGCGCAAAATACTAATGCCTTTGTAACGGTTTGGGAACCGTTAATCAACATTTTCCACACTCATTTTGCCCAACCCGGTCAAGGGGCCTTATTTTTCTCTTCTCAAGACCGTATAATCCCGATCCATGAGTATGACCCGATCCCCCTCTTTCCGTCCACGATCTTTCCGCGATTTGCGGGAATTCATGGTATTTTTGACCGCCCATGGCCGGCTGGTGCAGGTGGACCGGCCCGTGGACCCCCGTTTGGAGATCACCCAGATCTGCCGCACCCTGATGGAAAGGCAGGGACCGGCGGTGCTTT
>JADGCR010000216.1 GCA_015228895.1 Magnetococcales bacterium | reverse complement strand
GTTATGGAGTGATGTCCACGCCGGGCGTAGTCCTGGACGGCAAGGTCATCCACGTTGGGAGTGTTCCTGCCGTTGCCCAGGTGGAGCAATGGTTGCGTCAATAGTTCAATCATTGATGACCGTGAGGAGAATCCGTTGCCATGTCACTCTTGAATGTGCTGTTTCTTTGTACCCACAATTCGGCGCGCAGCATCATGGCCGAAGCGATTCTCAACCACGAAGCCAAGGGCCGGGTGCAAGGTTTCAGTGCTGGCAGCCATCCCCGTGGCGAAGTGCATCCTCTGGCGTTGCAGGCATTAAAGAAGCGTGGCATGTCCATTGATGGACTGCATAGCAAAGCATGGGATGATTTCGCCATGCCTGATGCCCCCCGCATGTCCGTGGTGATCACGGTGTGTGACAGCGCAGCCGGAGAAATGTGCCCCATCTGGCCGGGGGCACCGATCAAATCCCACTGGGGAGTGGAGGAACCAGGCAGGCTGGCAGAGGGAAAAGACAACGACGAAGCTTTGCAGGCTTTTTTCATTGTCATGGAAAAACTGGAACGACGCATTCGCCGCTTCCTGGAATTGCCTCTGGAAAGTATGGGTGCTGCATCAATCAAACTAGAACTGGATGTCATCGAACGCATGAATTGAACCGAACAACAAGAAAAGGATGTCGATCATGAGTATCAATCATCTGCCCGAACACATGGATGAAGCGACGCAGGAATCCCTCGAAGTGGAACGCAAGTATCTCGTCAGCCGTGTGCCTGAGGCCATCGCGGGCATTCAAGGTGTCCACATCGTGCAGGGGTACCTGGCTGTGGAAAACAGCGGTTCCGAAGTGCGGTTGCGGGACAAGGCCGGGAGCTGTTTTCTGACGGTAAAAAGCGGTTCCGGTCCCATCCGGGGCGAGGGAGAGATTGCCATCAGTCGTGAACAGTTCGCAGTGCTCTGGGATTTCACCCAAGGTCGCCGGGTGATCAAGGATCGTTATCGCATTCCCCTGGGCAATGGTATGGTGGTGGACCTGGATCTCTATCACGACCGTCATGAAGGGCTGATGACAGCGGAAGTGGAGTTTGCCTCGCCGGAGGCGTGTCAGGGATTCACGCCGCCGGAGTGGTTCGACCGTGAAGTGACCTGGGAAGAAGGATTCAGGAATCGCAATCTGGCACTGCATGGCTTGCCCTCGATGGAACAAAAAACATCGCAAACCGTCCCGGCATCCTGTTGCTGACGTATGCAAGGAGCGCATCCATGAGCCAACAATGTGAAATCACCGCCCGTCGGAACGCGGGCGCGTCTTTGGGTTTTTTCGAGCGTCATCTTTCCATCTGGGTGGCACTCTGCATCGGGGTTGGCATTCTGTTGGGCCATGCGGTACCCGCGCCTTTCCAGGCCATTGGACGGATGGAAGTCGCCCGCGTCAACCTGCCCGTGGCACTGCTCATCTGGTTGATGATCATCCCCATGCTGCTCAAGATCGACTTCGGGTCGCTCTCACAAGTGCGGGCGCACTGGAAAGGGATCGGGGTCACCCTGTTCATCAACTGGGGGGTCAAGCCATTTTCCATGGCCCTGCTGGGTTGGATCTTTGTCCGGCATCTTTTTCATCCGTGGTTGCCGGTTGAGCAGATCGACTCTTACATAGCCGGTCTGATCATCCTGGCGGCGGCACCCTGTACGGCCATGGTCTTTGTCTGGAGTCAGCTATCCGATGGAGAACCTCATTTCACCTTAAGTCAGGTGGCTCTCAATGACCTGATCATGATCGTCGCCTTCGCTCCCATCGTGGGGTTTCTGCTGGGACTGTCCCATATTGCCGTACCGTGGGAGACGCTGATCCTCTCCGTGGTGCTGTTCATCGTGGTGCCGGTGATCGTGGCCCAGGTGTGGCGGATGCAACGGTTGCGCAACGGGGGCCAGGCCGCCCTCGACGCGCTGTTGACCCGGTTGCATCCCCTCTCCTTGACGGCGTTGCTTGCTACGCTGGTGCTGCTTTTTGGCTTTCAGGGCGAACAGATCCTGGCGCAACCCCTGGTCATTGTGCTGTTGGCCGTGCCGATCCTGATCCAGGTTTATTTCAATGCGGGTCTGGCCTATCTGCTTTCCCGGCATTTGCGGGTGGCCCACTGCGTGGCGGCTCCGTCCGCCCTGATCGGTGCCAGCAATTTTTTCGAATTGGCGGTGGCCACGGCCATCGGGCTGTTCGGATTCGAGTCCGGCGCGGCTCTGGCCACGGTGGTTGGTGTGCTGGTGGAGGTGCCGGTGATGTTGTCGGTGGTGAGGATCACCCAACGCACCCGGCACTGGTATGAAACCATTTCTTAATCATCACTCAAGTTTGAAGGGAGAATGCAACAAATGGCAATCCGTGTGGGTATCAACGGTTTCGGGCGGATGGGACGTTTGGGATTGCGGGCGGCCTGGGGACGCCTGCCGGAGTTGGAATTCGTGCATGTCAACGAGATCCTGGGTGACGCCGCCTGTGCCGCCCACCTGTTGAAATACGACTCGGTGCATGGCAAGTGGGACCACGAGGTGGCGGCGGATGGCGCGGGCATCATGGTGGATGGCCACCGCATGGGGTACACCATGTCCCCCACCATCGGCGGTGTGGACTGGAAAGCCCTGGGTGTGGAGATGGTGCTGGAGTGTACCGGCAAGTTCAAGACCATGGCCGCCATGCAATCCTACTTCGACCAGGGGGTGCAAAAGGTCGTGGTGGCCTGTCCGGTGAAAGAGCCGCAGGCCTTGAATGTGGTGGTAGGCGTCAACGATCATCTTTACGACGCCTCCAGACATCAGGTGGTGACTGCGGCCTCCTGCACCACCAACTGTCTGGCCCCGGTGGTCAAGGTCATGCTGGAGAAAATCGGCATCGTCCGTGGCTCCATGACCACCATCCACAACATCACCAACACCCAGACCATCATCGATCTGGGCCACAAGGATCTGCGCCGGGCGCGGGCCAACTCCCTTTCCCTGATCCCTACCTCCACTGGCTCGGCCAAGGCCATCACCCAGATTTTCCCCGAACTCACCGGCAAGATCAATGGCGTGGCGGTGCGGGTGCCGCTGCTCAACGCTTCGCTCACCGACATGGTGTTCGAGACCCCCAGGCCAACCACAGTGGAAGAGGTCAACGCCCACCTCAAGGAGGCGGCCAACGGGACGCTCAAAGGCATTCTTGGCTATGAGGAGTTGCCATTGGTCTCCATCGATTACAACAACGATACCCGCTCCTCCATCGTGGACGCCCTCTCCACCATGGTGATCGACGGCACCCACGTCAAGATTCTCTCCTGGTACGACAACGAGGTGGGTTACGCCAACCGCCTCGTCGAACTGGCGGCGCAGGTGGCCCGTTCTCTGTAAACCGATCAACACTATCGGGCAGGGGAGCACTCTCCCCTGCCCACTGCCGGATCTTAAGAGGGGAAGATGACGACTGCTGCAACCGACACCAACAACCTGGGATTCAGGCTTTATCTGATCATCACCCTGGCCTATTGGGCCTTCACCCTCACCGATGGCGCGATTCACATGCTGGTGGTGCTGCATTTTCACAATTTGGGCTTTTCGCCCATCGCCATCGCCTTTCTGTTTCTGTTCTACGAGATTTTCGGCATCATCACCAACGGCGTTGGGGGGTGGATCGCCACCCGCATCGGCCTGAACCGCACCATGGTGATCGGCGGCTTCTTGCAGGTCTTCGCCCTGGGAATGCTGGCCATGGATCCCTCCTGGCTGACTGTGGCCTACGTCATGACCGCCATGGCCCTCTCCGGCATTGCCAAGGACTTGAACAAAATGAGTGCCAAGGCCGGGGTCAAGTTGGTCACCCCCCAGGGGGCCAATGCGGAGAGCCGACTTTTCAAAAGTGTCGCGATTCTCACCGGCTCCAAGAACACCCTCAAAGGGGCTGGATTCTTTCTCGGCGCGTTGCTGTTGCAGGTGCTCGGTTTTCAGCACACCCTGATGGCCATGTCCGCAACTTTGTTCCTGGTCTATCTGCTGACCTGGTGGGCACTGCCCGGCAGCATGGGAATCTCCAAGACCAAATCCAAAATCTCGCAGATCTTCTCCAACAGCCGGGAGATCAATCTGCTCTCCGCGGCCCGTTTTTTCCTGTTCGGCTCTCGTGATGTCTGGTTTGT
>JADGCR010000215.1 GCA_015228895.1 Magnetococcales bacterium | reverse complement strand
CCGCGGCGAAATCCCCGACAATGCGGGGAATGGTCAACACCGGGGTGGCCACCAGCACGAAGTCGGCGCCACGCACCCCCTGGGCCGTCGAGGTGGTCCAGTGGTCGATCACCCCCAGTTCCAAAGCTTTGGCCAGGGAGTCCCGGGTGCGGTTGACCCCCACCACCTCCCCGACCAGATCCCTCTCCTTGAGGGCGCGGGCCAGGGAGCCGCCGATCAGACCCACCCCGACAATCGTCATGCGTTGAATGAAAAATGCCATTTGGTCGCCATGAATCGCTGAAAATTACAACGCGCACACCGGATAGGAACCCAGAACCTTCACCACCACGCCGGCCATGGAGGTCAACTCCTCCAGGGCTTCGGCCACGGGGGCGTCGTCCCGGTGTCCGGCCAGATCCACGAAGAAACAATATTCCCACGCCTGCTTGCGGGAGGGACGGGACTCGATGCGGGTCAGATTGATCCCGCGCCGGGCGAAGATGCCCAACACCTGATACAAGAATCCCGGCTGATCCCGAAAGGAGAACATCAGACTGGTCTTGTCCTGCCCGGAACGACCCGGACCCTGGCGACCGATCACCAGAAAGCGGTTCTCCTCCCCCCGGTCCTCGATATGCTCCGCCAGCACGTTGAGCTTGCAAGCGCCGGCCACGGAGACCGGGGCGATCACCCCGCTCCCCGCCTCCTGACACGCCAGGCCGGTCGCGGCGGCGGTGCTCTCCATGGCGTGCACCCGGACCGTGGGCAGACAGCGCTCCAGCCAGGCGCGACACTGACTCACCGCCCGGGGGGTGGCGTAGAGGGTGCGCACCCTCCCCAACGCCCCCTCCAGGGAGAGCAGGGCGTGGGTGGCGGCCAGATAGATCTCGCCGCAAATCGACAACGGGGAGTCCACGAAGCGGTCCAGGGTATGGGTCAACATCCCCTCGCTGGAGTTCTCCACCGGCGCCACCCCGAAATCCGCCCGTCGCATCTCCACCTCATGGAACAGTTCATCGATGGAATGGGCGGGGAGCATGGAAAACGAGGAACCGAACTGCTTGAGGGCCGCCTGATGGGTGAACGTGGCCTCCGGTCCCAGATAGATCACCGACAGCTTTTTCTCCAGACTCAGGGAGGCGGAGATGATCTCCCGGTAGATGCGATGGAGAGCGGCCACGGGCAGCGCGCCCCGGTGTCTGGCCTCCAGGCGGCGATGGATATTGGCCTCTCGTTCCGGTCGATAAAAAGAGGCATCGGCAGAGCCCCGCTCTTTCAATTCGCCTACCTGTTGGACCCGCTCTGCCCGTTCCATGAGCAGGTCGTGAATGCGGTCGTCGATGGAATCGATGGCCTGGCGCAAACCGGCCAGGGTTCCCTCGTCCCCGTGCAGCGGTGCCGTACCGGTCATGTCATGCTCCCTTGCCTCGTGCGGAACCCTTGTACAACCGGTCCAGCGCCAGGAACAGCCGCTGTCTGTCCACATGGAAAAACTCGATCAACTCCTTGGCGGTCTGCATCTGGTCATCGAGCGACGCCTGCCCGTCCAGGTCCATGCACCCCTCCTTCGGGGAACTTTTTCTTTCCGCGACGACCAGTTGGGTCAATGCCATCAGACGGGCCATTTTTTGCTGCATGTTGTGGAAAATCTCCTCCACCTCGACAAAACTGGCCTGGGAGCCGAACTGGGGACGCCCTTCGTTCTCCATCCAATCCTTGAAGGCGTTCATGCGCTCCAGCAGCGCCACCTGCACCCCTTCCATCCGGGTATCGAGCTCAAACTGAATGAGGGCGTCCTCCATGATGCGGATCCATCCCAAAAGCGACTCTTTCAACCGTTTGACATTGAACATGCCCGTCGTGGGAATGGTCAGGGTTCTGCGCACCTGTTCCAGGGCGTCCGCGGAGTTGAGGGTGATATCGGTGACATGCCCGAAGGCCGTGGTGGCCCCGGTGGTGCCACGGGCCAGGGCGAAGACGCAGGTGGCCAGTTCCACCACTTTTCTGGCGCCCTGTTCGCTCTCCTGGGCGGCCACAAGGGTCTGATTGGCCAACTGCCGGGTCTCCGAGGCCTGCATGGCCGCGAGCTGGGCGGCCTCGGCCCCCTCGTTGGCCGATTGCACGATCTTGTCCGCGGCCATCCGGGAAACCTCGGCGGACCGGGCCACCTCCTCGGCGGCGTAAGCCAGTTCCGCCGCGTTGTTGACCACCACTTCCGTGGCTTCGGAGACGTTCCCGATGGCGGAGGAGATGTTCCGGATCGAACTGTTCTGTTCGTCCACGGCCTCGGTGATCTCCCCGTTCGCCTGCTCGATCTGTTCCACGATGGCGGAGACCGAGCGGATGACGTTGCCGACGTCGTTGGTATTGTTCTGAATGCTGGTGATCCGGGCCGAAATCATCCGGGTGGCTTCCGCCGTCTGGCGGGCCAACTCCTTGACCTCGTTGGCCACCACCGCGAACCCCTTGCCCGCGTCTCCCGCTCCGGCGGCCTCGATGGCGGCGTTCAGCGCCAGCATGTTGGTCTGTTCGGCGATGTTCTTGATCACCTCCACGCTGTTGCCGATCTCGCTGGCGGCGTTGGCCAGCACCTTCATCACCTCCTGGGCGTGATCCGCGAAGCTGGTGGCCTCGCGGGACTTGCCGCTCGCCTCCTCGCACAGGCTCTGGATCCCCCCCAGGGAGTCCACCATCCCCCGGATCTCCTCCCGCACATGGTCCACGGCCACATCGACGCCTTTGAGGTTCTCGTTCACATGCTGGATGTTCGAGGTCATCTGGATGGCGGCGCTGGCCACGGTGGCGGCGTTGTCCGAACCTTCGCTGGCGGCGGCGACGATCACCCCGATGCTGCTGGACAAATCCTGCGCCGCCACAAAAATGCTGGACATGCGCTCGTTGACGTTTTCCATCAGGTTCTTGATCGCCACCACGTTGCCCGCCAGTTGGCGGTTGGCCTCCCCCATGACCCCGGCCTTGCTGGTGATCTCCCTGGCGCCATCCTGCACGTCGCTCCGAATGCCGTTCAGGCCATGGGCGCAGGCGGCCACGGTTTCCGATTGCAGGGCGAGATCCCGGACAATGGCCACCAGATTGCCCGCCATGTTGTCCACGGCCCGGCCCAGATCCCGGAGTTCACCCGCCGGCAAGGCGTCGAACTCCACGGGTTGGGTCAAGTTGCCCGTCGCCATCACCTGGACCGACCTGGTCAAGCGGACCAGGGGTTGGGAAATCTTGCGGGCGATCAGGGCGATGATCACCACCGCGAACCCCATGGACAACAGCACGATCAGCGCCGTGGCGCGGGTCATGCGGACCAGGGAGGCTTCGCTGACCTGCAACAGGTCGTCGTAGGAGTCGATCCGGGCGATGCTCCAGCCAAAGATCGGCAGCGGCTGATACACCATGTAATACAGCACCCCCCGCTCCTCGAAACTGGCGGTGCCGGACTCGTTGTCGTGCATTTTCCTGACGATGTCCAGAAAGGCCTTCTGGGTGGAGATGGACTCCACCTTGGGCAGATAGTCCGCCAGGTTGTGCTCCCCCTCCGGGTCCCCCCCTTCCGGGAGGTTGATGTTGAATTTCCTGTGGCTGTCGGCGATGAGCAGCCCCGTGGGATCCAGGATGATGGTGCGCTTCGCCGGTTCCTTCTGACGGACGTGGGAGGCCAGATCCGCCGCATGGTCGCCGGCGGCGGCGGGTCGCAACTCCTGGATGGTCTCCTGGAACAGGGAAATCGGGATTTCAAAGTGATAAAAACCGGGCTTGGAGCCATCCGGCATCACGATGGGGGAGGTGTAGGAAAAGACCCACTGTTTGGCGTCCGCCGACATGTAGGGATACTGCACATGGACCTCGTCCTTGTTCTTCTTGAAGGTGGGCTCGAAGAAACCCGCGTGATTCTCCTCGCTGGAAAAATCCTCGTCCGGGGCCACGACTCCCATGGTCAGACGGGTATGCTCCTGTCCGGTCTCGTCGATCAGGCAGGTCTCCACGATGGGAAACATGTGCTGCAAACGCTGAATCCACTTATCCAGATTGTCTTTCACCGCCCGCTGCGCCGGGGTGAACTGGATCACCCGTTTGGTCTCCTCTCCCTCCTTGACCTCCTGGTAGCGGTTGCCGGCCCGGGTGTCGGGCAGGGCGAAATACTCCTCGAAGCCGGGAAACTGCAGGG
>JADGCR010000214.1 GCA_015228895.1 Magnetococcales bacterium | reverse complement strand
CCCATCGTCAGCAGGGTTACCCCGTCACGGGTCAGGCGGTACATGGGGAGGGTGCGACCCGTGGAGTCGGTGTATTCACTGGGCTGAAAATTCAGCTCAGTGAATTCCTCCGGAACATCAAGCTCTTGAATGGCCTGGAGGACGTTCTTATGCTGCTTCCCGAACACCATCGCCACGTTGAGGCTGGTGGTGGTCGGGATGCCGTCGTGGAGCTGGAGTTGGAGTTGGAGTTGGAGTTGGAGTTGGAGTTTTTGTTGACTTTATAGATTTAATGTGTTATCATTTTTTGCATTCAATCGTGCCGCCTGGTAAATTAAATTGCATTTGGTGATATTTCATGATTGCAGCTCACATCCGCAAGTCTCCCCCGACTCACGAACCCCTCTTTGGCACAGAACTCAGCCACCTTGAACGGACGGCAGCGTTTGCCAGCCGCTTTGCTGCCGAAATGATTCCGCCAGACAACCCTGGATTGGCCATCTTCGCCCGTGAGACCGCAAACCTCCTCGGATTGTGGCACGACCTCGGCAAGTGTTCCGAAAAGTTCCAAAATTACCTGCTCCAGGTTGCGAATCCAGACCCTCACGCTCTTGAAACACGCTCTCGGGATCGGGTGGATCACTCCACCGCAGGGGCGCAACACGCGGTGGAGACCATCCGTATTGCAGGGACGCTCCTGGCCTTTGCCATCGCCGGTCACCACACCGGACTGCCGGACTGGAATGGCACGGGGGAATCGGTATTAAAGGCGCGTCTGCAAAAACGGGTGGAACCCTGGCGTTCCCAGGCTGCCCCGGAGCTTTTGAAACCAACGGTGTCTCTGCCTTCCCCCTCCGTGCAGGGTGATGGCTTCAGCTGGGCATTTTTGGTCCGCATGCTCTATTCCTGTCTCACTGATGCCGACTTTCTTGCCACCGAGGCCTTCATGGACCCCGACAGGTCCGCCAGTCGGGAGGTGGGGCTGCCGTCATTGGTCGCCTTGGCCGAGTGCCTGGAAACCCATTTGCGTCAACGTTTTCCTGTCACTTCCCGAACAGAGGGTGATGACTCGGCACTGGCAGCAACCAATGGCAGGAGTGCGGCCCAAGCCGTTCAGTTCTGCCGCCAACAGGTTTTGGCCGAGTGCCTCCAGGCGGCAACGATGGACCCGGGGTTTTTTTCCCTCAATGTCCCCACCGGCGGTGGCAAAACCCTTTCCGGCATGGCCTTCGCCCTGACCCACGCTGCCCAACGTGGCCTGCGACGAGTGATCTGTGCCATTCCCTTCACCAGTATCATCGAGCAAAACGCCGGGGTCTACCGGCGGGTGTTCGCTCCCCTGGGCGATGGTATCGTCCTTGAGCATCACGCCAATCTCGATCCAGACGAGGCCACGTCTAACGCCACCCGCCTGGCGGCGGAAAACTGGGATGCCCCCATCGTCGTTACCACCAATGTCCAGTTTTTTGAATCGCTGCTTGCCAGTCGCAGCGGTCGTTGCCGCAAACTGCATCGTCTCGCCCGCTCGGTGATCCTCCTGGACGAGGCCCAGTGTCTTCCCGTGGAGCTGTTACACCCCTCTCTCGAAATCTTGCGGGAGTTGGTGAAGCGCTACGGCTGCACTGTGGTACTCGCAACCGCCACCCAGCCCGCTCTGGAGTACCGTGACGACTTCAAAATTGGCCTCACCGGTATCCGCCACATCATCGCCGATCCGCATCGATTGAGCGTTGCACTCAGGCGGGTGACTGTCGAGGACGCCGGCATCCTTACCCTGGAGGCCACCGCGGCACGCCTGGCCGGGGAGTCTCAGGGCTTGGTCATTGTCAACAGCCGCCGTCATGCACTGGCGCTCTACAGCGAACTGAAACGACAGACTGGCGGCGACGGCTGCCACCACCTCAGCGCCCTGATGTGCCCCCGGCATCGAAGCGAAAGACTGGCGGTGATCAAGGAACGGTTGCAGGCCGGCATGAGCTGCCGTGTGGTTGCCACTTCGCTGGTGGAGGCCGGTGTTGATCTGGATTTTCCCCTGGTCCTCCGAGCGATGGCCGGGTTGGACGCCATTGCCCAGGCGGCTGGCCGTTGCAACCGGGAGGGGCGTCTCCCCCAACCGGGCCTGACCCTCGTCTTCACCCCGGAGGAGGCGACCTGGCGCCCTCAGCGCGGCGACCTCGCCCAGGCAGCCGCCCATGCCCGCGAGGTCATTGCCGGCATCATGGCGCAACCGGAGTCACGGAGGGATCTTCTCTCCCAGGAGGCGATTCGGGACTATTTTCGGCTCCACTATTGGAACCAGGGAGGAGACGGGGGGCGCGGCTGGGATCGGGCGGAGGTCATGGATTGCTTCAAGCTGGGTAAAACCGTCAAGGAGCCGTTCCTGTTTCAGTTCAAGGAGGCGGCAGCCCGGTTCCGGTTCATCGACAACACCGAACTACCCGTCATCATCCCCTGGGACGACAAGGCCAGCGATGCGATCCGGATCCTGCAATCCATCGCCGATCCCGACCCCAAGCTGGTTTCGCGACTTTCCCGAACGCTGCAGCGGTACGTCGTCACCATCCCTGAGCGGCAGCGCCAGATGCTGCTTGGCACATTGGGGGCGGAAATCCTCCACGAGCGTTTTTGCATTCTCTTGAACCAGAAACTCCACTACTCCGGCGAAACCGGACTGCTCATCCCGGGCGACCCAACTTGCGACCCGGGCAGACTGATTGTGTAGAACCAACTGCGAAAGGAGGCAACCATGCCATGAGTTACGGCATCCGATTGAAGGTGTGGGGGGCATACGCCTGCTGGACCCGCCCGGAGATGAAGGTCGAACGGGTCTCCTACGATGTCATGACCCCCTCCGGGGCCCGAGGCATCCTGGAGGCCATCTACTGGAAACCGGAAATGCGCTGGGTGGTGGATCGCATTCATGTGCTCGCACCGATCCGCTTCACCAATATCCGGCGCAACGAGGTCGGCGCACTCAAGGTGTCGGTCACCGCCAAGGCCATGGGGGGAAACGGCGAAAAACCCGGTGTCTTCATCGAGGAGGATCGGCGGCAACGGGCCTCCCTGCTCCTCACTGACCTCAGCTATGGCATCGAGGCCCATGTGGAGGTACTGAATCCACGGGAGAAGGATGGCGCTACCCTGGCCGATCCCGTGGCCAAGCACCTGGACCAGTTCAATCGCAGAGTCCGGGACGGCGCCTGTTTTCACCGCCCCTATCTGGGGTGCCGGGAGTTTCCGGCCTACTTCGCCCCGGTGGGAGAGACGGGATTCTCCGAGGTGCCCCGGGAACTCATGGGAGAGCAGGATTTGGGCTTCATGCTCCATGACATGGAACATGCCGGTCACCCGGGAAGTACCCCCAGACCCCACAGTTGCGATGATCGCTGTCAGCCACGCTTTTTCCGTGCCCGTATGGTCAACGGGGTGATCGATGTGGCCGCCTGTCTTCAGCAGACGCGGGAGGCCTTCGGACAATGATTCTTCAAGCCCTGCACAACCTCTACGACCGCCTGGCGGTCGATCCGGAATATGGCCTCGCCGAACCCGGATACAGCATCCAGAATGTCACCTTTGCCGTTGTGTTGAACCCCGATGGCAGCCTGCACGGCGTGGCCGACGAGGAAGTTGATGTGGCCATCCGGGACCCTAAGGGCAAGTCGAAGAGCAAGCGCCGACCAAGGCAGTTGAAACTGCCGGGGCAGGCAAAGCCAACTGGGCAGGGGATCAATCCGGGTTTTCTTTGGGACAACACCAAATACCTGCTGGGGTTCGATGCCAAGGACGAAAAGCCGGATCGGACCCGATTGTCGTTCGAGACCTTTCGCGAAAAACATCTCAAACTGGAAGCGGAGATCGACGACCCTGGTTATTCCGCCGTCTGCCGCTTTCTGGAACAGTGGCAACCCGAGGCAGTGGCCGACCATCCGGAACTGTCCGGGAAAAGTACAGGCTTTGGAGTTTTTCGAATCCTGGGTGAAAGGGGTTACGTCCACGAGCGGCCCAGGATTCGAGAGTGGTGGCAAAGCAGCCAAAAAGCGGGGACCAGCAGGGGGGCCGAGCCATCGGGGATGTGCCTGATCAGCGGCGTCGAAGATCTGCCCCTTGCCCGGAAACACGAACCGAAAATCAAGGGGGTCGCCCTATCGTCCGGCGCGTTGATGGTTTCTTTCAATTGCCTCGCCTTCGAATCCTA
>JADGCR010000213.1 GCA_015228895.1 Magnetococcales bacterium | reverse complement strand
CATCGGCAGGGAATGCTCACGCAAAAGGCGACCAAGGAATTTTTCATTTATCTGGCAACCGGTGATCGTGCCCTCAAGAAAAATCTGGAAGAGACCCTGTCGGCCTATGATCTCACCCTCAAGGCCCTGATGACCGGAGGCAATGCCCCTGTGCTGTTGAATCAGGCGCAATCCAGCTTCGAGATGGTCAAGCCCCCCTCCAGCGACCTTCTGACCCAATTGCAGGCCGTGGCCGATCTTTGGGAACCATTCCAGCGCACGATTCGTTCCGGTTTGTCCGGTTCCGGGGATCTGGAAGTGATCAAGAAAAAGGTTGTCGCAGATCATCAGGCTTTGCTGGATGCCATGGACAAGGCCGCAGAATCCATGAGCGTGCAATCCCGTCAGGCACACAACACATCCCAGGAGAGGATCCGTTTTCTGGTGATCGCCAGTCTGGTCATCGTTCTTTTGGGTTTGCTGTTCATTGGTTGGCGGAGCCGGTCGCTGTCGGATCAGATCGCTTTGTTTTCCAATCGTCTGGAGGAGTTCTCCCATGGCAATCTGGAGATCCGCTTTGCCTCGGGATACATTCCGGAGCTGGTCACAATCGGCCAGAGGATCAATTTCGTCAGTGCGCGGGTCATTGATTCCCTGCGGTTGCAAAAGTTGCAGGCCGAGAGTGTCATGGCGGTGGTCAACGAATTGATTCCCCTGAAGGAACTGCTTTCCGAGGATTCGCAGGGCACCATTGTTCTGGCCCGGAATGTGTTGCAGCACAACGACGAGCTGGATCGGGAAACCCAAACGTTGAAGGTCAATATCGACGAGGTGAAGAACAATATCGATCTGGTCAACCAGGTGGCCCACGAGTTGTCGGACAGTGTTTCCTCCATTGCCGCCGCCTCCGAGCAGGCCAGTGTCAACGTGACCACCATGGCTTCGGCGGCCGAGCAGATGACGGCCAACATCGAGAATGTCAACAGCAATCTGGTGCAGGTCAATCAATCGGTGAACACGGTTTCGGTCGCCATCACCCAGATGACCACTTCGCTGGGGGCGATACGGGAGCGGTGCCAGTTGGCTGACCAGAGGTCGGAAAAGGCCAATCACAACGCCCGCGCGAGTCTGGATGTCATGAACAAGCTGGCGGTTGCCGCTGGCGAGATCGGCAAGGTGGTGGGCATGATCAAAACCATTGCCGATCAGACCAACATGCTGGCCTTGAACGCCTCCATCGAGGCCGCGGGGGCCGGGGAGGCGGGCAAGGGATTCGCCGTGGTGGCCAACGAAGTCAAGGAACTGGCCCGCCAGACCGCCGACGCCACCAGAATGATCAACGAAAAAACCCGTGAAATCCAGAACAAGACCAAGGAAGCCGCCAGCGTCACCCGTGACATCACCGCCCTGATCGAACAGATCTCGGAGACCAACCACGAAATCACCCGCTCCGTGGACGACCAGGCCCGGGCGGTCTCCAACATCGCCCTTTCCATGCAGAACGTGACCAACGCCGCCGAAGAGGTGACCCGCAACGCCTCGGAACTCTCCCACGCCTCCCAGGAGGTGGCCAGGGCGGCGGTGGAAGCCGCGGCGGGCACGGCGGAAATCGCCCGATCGGCCTCCAGTGTGGCCCTGGGGGCCTCCAATGTGGCCAGAGAGAGCACCGTGGCCCAGGAACGCACCGAGAACCTCCAGCTCTCCTCCGAAGAGATCTACATCTCCTCGGTCAATGTCCAGAAGGAGATTCTCCAATCCCTGGACCGCCTCGATTTTCTCAATGGCTCCATCCATCACGCCGGCCTGTTGACCAGCGTGATCCAGGAGATCAGCGCCTCCCTCAGGCAAGGGCAGGAGCAGGCCTCATGCGGCACCTCCGCCTTCGATGTTCAGGCGGTGAAAAACGCCCATCTCAAATGGCTGGGCAAGCTGGAGCACGTCATTCGTGGTCGCGCCAAACTCAAGCCCGAAGAGGTGGCCAGTGGTCACGAATGCGCCTTCGGCAAGTGGTACGACACCGAAGGCACCGCCAGATTCGGCGCCATTCCCCTGTTCGTCGAAATGGGCGCGGTCCATATGCAGGTCCACGAAACCGCCCGCTCCATCGTCGGCAAAGTGGCCAACAGCCAGAAGGAGGCGGCCATCCAGGAGATGGATCTCTTCCAGACCCTGCGTGGCCAGATGTTCAAACAACTGGACCAGTTGTTTCTCTCGGAGGAGGCCAACAGGATCGTCCAGCACCTTGGGAAATGAGTCTCCCGGACCCGCCCCTTTTTCAGCGACGGTTGATTGCCATTCGATGGAGCTGGTTTGCCCGGTCATCGTAGAAGGTCAGTTCCAACACCGCCCTGGTGACCGCCACCCGGACGAAACCATACTTCCGGGCGACAAACTCCGACCAGGGACGCCGGTTCTTCAACGGATAGAGACTGAACCCCCCCGCCCCGGACACCACATAGACCGGCTCCCCCGGTGGACGCAACAGTTCCAGGTGGTGATCATGGCCACTCAAATGCACATCCACCCCGACTGAGCGCAAGGCCGGCAGAAAGTCGTTCAACAGCTCTTTGGAATCCCCGTGGGCCCCACTGGAGCGCAACGGATAGTGACTGGCCACCAGACGCCACACGGGTTGCGCCGACGACGGGACGAAAGAGGCCTGCAGGAAACGATTCTGCTCGGCGAGGGACAACGTGGCATCCAGCAACACCAGACGCACCAGAGGCCTCTTCCCGTCCGCTCCGCCCCCCTGGTCCAGCAGACCATTCCGGCCCCCCATGCGCCAACGCCCGCTCCCATGCCGTTTCTGGCCATATTCCACTTGCGCCTCCACGCTGGACCGGGCGTCGTGATTGCCGATGATGGGATAAAAAGGGGTCCCGTCCAGAATGGGACCGGTGTAGATCTGCTCGAATTTGGTCTGCCACTGGGGATCCCGCACCGAAACGACGCCGTCCGGGTAGAAATTGTCCCCCAGCAACAGCACAAAATCCACCCCCCCGCTGCGGGCGGCCACCCGCTCCATGGCCTGGGCCACCCGCCGTTGATCCTCGCTGCCCGAACCCTGATCCCCCAACGCGAAAAAGACCACATCCGCCCGCGACGGCCCGGCGCGTCCCTCTGCCAACAGCGTCATCCAACACAACAGCACCAGCCAAACCGCGATCCAAGATCTCATGACGGCCTTTCACCTGTGATCCATGCCCAAAAGTTGCTGAAACAGCAATTCAACCTCGGGAGGCGTGGAAGTGCAGTGAATCGTCTGCCGTCCATCCCCCTCATCCTCGGTGATCACCTTGCCGTACAATTGCCTGGAGACACATTGACCCTGCTGATCCATCAGTTCCAATTGCAGGTTGGTCAGCCGCTCCACCTGCAGTTCCGAGACGATCTCCACCAAGGGTGGCGCCAGGGCGGTGAGGGTGCCCCCATGGGTGAGCAGACCGGCGTGCTTGCCCTCCATGACCCGGATGCGCAACTCCAGCGGGGTGGTCAGGGATTGCAACGCGATCTTCTCCGGTTTGGACAGCTGCAAGGCGTAAGGACCCGTGATGCCGCTCACCTGATGAATGGTGATGGGACGCCCCACCCCCTTGGGCATGACCTGCCAGCTTTGATCGATGGCCAGAATGGGACCACACGCCTTGACCGTGGCATCCGAAATCAACACCTGCCCCCCCACGGTGAGGGACTCGATCCGGGCCGTGAGATTGATGGCACTCCCCACCACCCCGTATTTGGTCCGCTTGTCCGAACCAATGTTACCCGCCACCACCATGCCGGTGTTCAACCCCACCCCCATCTTGAACTCCGGAAAACAACGCCGCCGGTTTTCGGCATTCACCCGCTCCATGGCCAACTGCATGGCCAGGGCACAGGCCACAGCCCGCTGCGGATCATCCGACCGCCGGATCGGTGCGCCAAAGAGGGCCAGAATCCCATCCCCCATGAATTCGATGATCGTACCATTGTATTGCAACAAGATTTCGGTCATGATCTCCAGATAACGGTTGAGCATGGCCACCACCTCTTCCGGACCGCGCCGCTCGCTCAACAAGGTGAAACCGCGCAGATCCGACATCATCACCGTCACCTCGCGTTTCTCCCCACCCAGACGCAACCCGTCCGGCGAGTCGAGAATCGTGGCCACCACATCCTCGGACATGTAACGCCCGAAGGTGGTACGGATGAAGCGGTTGGCCCGGTCCAAAAGCTCGTTGGCTTTTTT